>CAZNTS010000326.1:0-10027 GCA_964576045.1 uncultured Nitrospiraceae bacterium
AGGTTCAGTCCGTCTGCATGGGGCCATAGTGATTCTATCAATCCTCCTGCCGCTTCAATGGGTATCGCCCTTGCACGAAGGCCGAAGGGTAAATCCGTTTCTCCCAGTATACTGAAGGGCGCGTTCATCTTGAGCTTCATCATCTCACTGAGGGACGTGCTTTTGCACTTTAGTGACATAAAGATGTGGGGTGATTTCCCAGCTTCTTTCATTTTATCAGTGATGGATGCAATCTCGGCTGCAAGGACATCGACTTTCCCTCTTTCATCCTCGGTTCTGAAACCTCCGGAAAATGCACCTGTCATTGAGCCGCCCGAAAAAACCGCACCCTCGTACTCTTTTTCGTTGACCTTCAAAAAGATAGAGTCGGTGCATTCATCTGTATAGCAGAATAGAGTGCCAGCGCCTGAAAGATTGAGGGCCACCCTAGTTACGCTAAAACCTTTCTCTGCGAGTGCCTCTATGTAAGGGGTTATCATATTGGACTTTACTACCACGAGCAGGACCGTGATTCTCTCGGCGTTTTCTCTAAGTATCCTGTAATCGTACAAGACTTCACCGACACTGAAGGGGGTGAGCCTGTCCATTTCATACGAAACAACATCCGGGATATTGTCTTTGACGGTGGAGGGGAATTCCACAACCTTAATGATCGTCCAGGCTTTTGGAATACCCAGCGTGATGTTCGTTCTCGGTGCGCCCAGTGCATTGATTGCCAGATCTACCGAAGAAGCGAAACTCTCGGGAGCAGTAAACTTTTCGTCCAAGGGGTAGGTTTTGAATCCTCTTATCCTGATCTTGGACAGAATCCTTGACGCATAGGCTACGGATAGAGTCTCCTTCTCGATCGAGACAGTCACGTTCCTCGCAGGAGCAATGGAGGGGTCCGCCAAGCTGAATGTGAGGATTTTCCGTAACGGGGCCCACACAGACCTCAGCAGCGCTGCCGGGCCTGAGACCATAGAACTCAGTTTTCTTGTGATAAGATTTTCCTTCATTGTATATCCACCGGGCTCCTATAATATAGGAATATGTATTTGGCGGTAGCGGATGGGTTAATGACGATCGTCCCCTTGGATGCATATCCCTTGGACTCGTCCCCTTTTTGGCCGATAGATTCAATAGTAAACGTATTGCTGTCTTGGAGGGTGATAAATGGCAGACTCTGCGCCTGAATTCCGACATCCTGGGGATTCAATATCTTGGTGTTCTCCCTGTAATTGATTATCGCGTCTGCAATCTCGGGAGTTATGTACGGGATGGCAGCGAGGACTTCTTTCGGAGCCGCGTTTATATTAATTGATGGCAACCTAGAGTAGACAGTAAGAAAATTTATGATCCCCTTCCTTTCACCGTCTCCGTACAGTATAGCGGGAGTCATTCCTTTGATCATCAAAAGCTCTTCTACCGTGTCGAAATTGTCATGTTTTACCTTATAGGGTGTCGGCAGAGACATGTAATAATCATCTCCTGCACCGTTAAGCCTGTGCATGCCTACGTTCTTGTCCTTCCAGTCCAGAACGGAATCAACAATAATATTCGTATCTTCGTCTTTTACTCCTACATTCAGGAGCAGATTTTTGAGTATTATACCAGAATTGTCAGTGAGCATGTTCAAGTCTATCTTTCCACCCTCATCAGTGATTTTGACCGTATAACTTCCGTCGCCTAACTGGTCGATATATGCTGTTCCATCAGTTTTCCAAAAGTCGATGTCCACAGCAGAGAGATTCTGCACTCTGTAAAAGATCTCGACGACACCCCTCTGCATGCCCGCCTCTGCAAGGAATTTCCTTTCGATCCCTTCCTTGAAAGAGCGGGCAGAAAGAGTCTCCGTTCTCGCAGTATAGGAAAAAGATAGGACGATCACCATTAGGATCGTGAGTACCCATAACACCAGGAGAAGCGCAATCCCATCTCTGTATGAGAGAGCTGTCCGCCACTGATTGTGTCCCCCCTCTTTTTTGATTGGTACGTGGCTCATCTGACAGGGTTTGCCAGACCAGGGGAACTAAGGGGCGCCCTTGATCCTGCTGCAGAGGGGATTACCCCCGTCTGCATGACTGGAGATGAAATTTGTGCGAGGGAACCTGGTGTTCTCATCGGAATGATCATCGAAAGGTCCTGTGACCCCAATACAATATGTACCGCTATCTTCTCCGGCATGATGGTGTCGTCGGTCATTTGTGTGACCCATGTTCCCTCTTCAGCAGCCGGCTCTTTGTAGAAATATTCAAAAGAGATCCTGTCGAAGCCCTCCAAGAGTTTTGTCTCGGTCTTGCTGGCAGTTCCGATACTACTCTCGGACAGATAAAGAACAGGCCTGCCGTCTTGTCCGGTAACAGCATTATATGATGCCATTACATATCCCCTCTGTCCGTTGAGGAGCGAAAAATTTGTGGGAAAAAGAAGGAAGTCCCTGTCCCCCCTGAAGTAGTACCTCTTAGAGCCGTCATCGTCCGTATACGTTAGTGGGATCTCTGACAATATCTGGGATTCTATGGTATTAAGCGATGTCCTCAGCCTTTCAAGTTGCTCGATTTTTCTCTCTCCCGACTCTACCGAGCGGAAACCTAGCCTTGTGGCACCCGCAATGATAAGGATAATAATTCCGAGTATTGTAATGGAGACGACCAGTTCAAGGAGAGTGAAGCCGTTCCTCTTGCTGCCTTCAAACTTTACTGCCCATAGGATTTTCATTTTTTTGATGTCCTGAATCATCCTCAGCTCCCCGCTAGATCTGTTTCTGAACCGCTTTCATTGTTCTGAGAGTCATTGATTTTTCCTTCATGCCCCTTATCCAACGTATGGTCATGGTAATGTCCATAAGTTCCACTTGTAAGTTTTCTGTCCTCTCTTTCATGGTATCGGTCACGGACACATCTATCCTGTATCCGTCATTGGTCAATTCACTTAGGGACTTTTCCGTGAGCGTGTCGTCGTCCAGTATCTCCCTCATTTTTGCCTGTGCCCTGGCAGCAGCGACCACATATTCTTCAGATGCTGATATGGTTTTTAGGTCTGCCGAGAAAAGCCGTAGCACAAGGCTAACCGTCGCGGCCAGAATAGCGACTGCGACGAGGACCTCAAGAAGAGTGAACCCTTCCTTTCCGGATGCTGATCGACGCTCCAACTCGCTGAAGGGGCGTCTCCTTTTCCCTGCTTCTACCTTTATCATTTGACCACTACAGCGCCCACTACTGGGTCTGTCTGTATGCTGAGGGTTTTTTTTCTGTTCCATAAGACCACTGTGCAGCCACTTACCGCTCCAGAGTCATATGCCACTATTGTGTATTGACCCTGCTCCACGTCTCCGTAAAACGGGTCTGATATCTTGATGTACACATCAGATGGGATTTCCTTGATTCTGCGTCCTTCCATCCCATATTGTCGCGAATCTAGATTGATCTTGACTGCTTGGCTTTGGCCGTTGATCTGGGCAAGGGCCTTGGCGTGTCTGATCGTTGCGGAAAGGTCTCGTGCCGTCGCATAAAGCCTTGTAGATGGAACGTAGTTCGCGAGAAAAACGGCGGAGATACTTAACAAGACAGTCGAGATGAAGATTACGATGAGCAGCTCAAGGAGCGTGAAACCCCCGTAGCGCGAACTTTGATCCGTGATGCGATGCAAGCCCTTATTGATTCTCTTGTTACTCGTCAAGCATCATCCATTACGTTTGATCAGAATGGCAGTTCCGTTATGCTGAATATGGCCATGAGCATGGAGACCACAATGAAACCGATCACCAGTCCCATCAGGAGGATCATCGCAGGCTCGAGGAAACTAACGAAGCGCCGAATCGCAACCCTCAGGCTCTTCTCGTATGTGGATGCCACCTTCAAGAGCATGACATCCAGTTGACCTGTTTCTTCACCGACCTTTATCATCGAGAGAGCCAATGCCGGAAATGCACCGGTTTCCGCAAGAGGCTGTGCGATGCCCTTGCCTTCCTTCGCGCCCTTGGACACCTTGTCGATGGACGAAGCGATGACTTGATTTTCGATTACATCTCTTGAGTTGTTCAAAGCCTGAAGAAGGGGCACCCCGCTCTTGATGAGTGTCCCTAGGGTTCTTGCAAACCGGGCGGTCTCGACTTTCCTAATGACGTTACCCAGCAACTTGAGCTTTAAGGAGTCCCATTTGTATTTGCCTGATGGAATCTTGATTGCTTTCTTGAAGAGGACCCACGACGCGATAGCCGCACCGATTACTATCCACCAGAATGACCTGAGGAACCCGCTTGCAGCTAATACGATTTTAGTTGGTAGCGGCAGCGAGGTTCCCATCTCTGCAAAGATCACAGCAAACTTAGGCAATACGAAAGTGAGCAGAAAGATAATTGATATCCCTCCTGCCAGTATGAGTATTGCGGGATAAATCATCGCGGAAAATATATGGTCCTTCAGTTCTTTTGATGATTCGAGGAATTCGTTCAGCTTGTCCAGCACTACATCCAGTACGCCTCCAGCTTCTCCCGCCCGTATCATGTTAACGTAAATTTTCGGGAAAAGTTTAGGGTGCTTCAGCAATGCGTCCGAGAAGGAACTTCCCTCTCTTATTGACTTGAGAGTTGACTGAATGATCGATTGCATCTCTTTGCTTTCGGATATTTCCGCAAGGACATTGAGGCTCCTGTCGAGTGGAAGGCCTGCACCAAGCAGGGCAGAGAGTTCCGTGGTGAACATGAGAAGGTCGCCTTTTGGGGATTTAAGCGTGAACTTCTGCTTCAGACCTGCCGAGGGTGCGGCGATTTTAAGTGGGATGACGCCGGTGTTTCTCAGGCGTTCAATGGCGGTGTTTTCATCTGTAGCATCAATAATTCCTTCAATGACGGTGCCCTCCAGCGTAGTAGCCCTGTATGAAAAGGTGGCCACACTAAGCCTCCTGTGTTACCCTGAAGACTTCACCAGGCGTGGTGAGCCCGGCCCTCACCTTGTAAGCGCCGTCCTCAAGCAGAGTTTTCATCCCGCGCCGTCTGCCCTCAGCCCTCAATTGGTTTGCATCGGCATTATTCAGGACCATCTTGCGTATCTCGTCATCCACTTCAAGGAGTTCGAATATTCCCTGTCTTCCATAGAAGCCCGTAAAGGAACAATGTTCACATCCTTTCCCCTTATAGAGGTTGGTGTCGCTCCCGATGCCGAGGATGGAGAATTCTTGCTTGTCAGCAACCGAATTGTCTGTCGCCTTGCACTCCGGACATGTGATGCGGACTAGCCGTTGTGCAAGGATTCCCCTAATAGTCGAGGAAAGAAGGAAGCTTTCCACCCCCATATCGATCAGCCTTGTAATCGCGCTGGGAGCGTCGTTGGTATGAAGTGTCGAAAACACCAGATGTCCGGTCAGGGCTGATTGTATGGCGATTTCGGCTGTCTCCAGGTCTCTTATCTCCCCAATCATGATGATATCTGGGTCCTGCCTCACGATATGTCTCAGGGTGCTGGCGAAATTCAGGCCTATCTGGGGCTTCACCTGTATCTGGTTGACTCCCTTCAACTGGTACTCCACAGGGTCCTCCACTGTGATGATCTTCTTGTCGGGAGAATTTATCTTGTCAAGGGCTCCGTAAAGAGTGGTTGTCTTGCCGCTTCCGGTGGGGCCCGTGACAAGGAAGATACCATGTGGTTTTGTGATGAGGCGGTTAAACGTGGCAAGAGTCTCCTCGGGGAACCCGAGGAGGTTCAGGTCTATTACTATCCCTTCCTTCCGCAGGATCCTCATTACCACGCTTTCTCCGAAAAGCACAGGGATTGTCGAGACTCTGAGATCTATTTCACGTTCGCCGAACTTCAGTCTTATACGGCCGTCCTGAGGCAGCCTTCGCTCAGCAATGTTCATCTTTGACATGATTTTTATCCTGGATATTATGGCGGCTTGTAACCTCTTCGGCGTGGTTTCAACATCGTGAAGCACGCCGTCTATCCGATACCTCACCTTGAGCTCGTCCTCGAAAGGCTCTATATGGATGTCGCTCGCCCTGCCCTCCACGGCCCTGGTGATTAGGAGGTTCACGAGTTTTATGATAGGGGCCTCCGAGGCCAGGTCTTTCAGATGTCCAACATCCTCTTCTTCTTCCTTGATAAATTCAAAGCCTTTTTCGCCGATGTCCTCGATAATCCTATTGATGTTCTGCGATTCCTGGCCATAAAACCTTGATACATAATCTTCGATGACCTTGGAGTCTGATGAGTAGACTACTACATCTGAACCCGTCGCTACAGACAGGGCGTCGATGGTCTCTTTGTCCTCGGGGTGAGCCATCACCACCTTAAGGGTCTTGTTCTTCAGTTCAAGGGGGACGACCATATACTCACGGATGAACCGCGCGGATATCCCCTCGAGGACAAAAGGTACTTTTGGGAATTCTTCTTCGCTCAAATAGTTGATTTCGTTAATCAATGCAAACCTCGTTTTATTATACCACAAAGACAACAGCGCACTCAGTATGCACCTTCCCTCCTTGCAACGACTCTTATTGTCTTGAACAATATGGCGATGTCTAACCAGAGCGACCAGTTCATAACGTACCACGCATCGAGCTTAAGCCTGTATTCATATCCAGTGTTGCTTCTGCCGGAAACCTGCCAGAGGCCTGTAATGCCGGGTTCTGTACTGCCGATCACATGGAGGTGTTCCTCGAGCTCACTCCTCTCTCTTATGAGATAGGGTCGCGGACCGACGAAGCTCATTTCTCCCTTTATTACATTGAATATCTGCGGGAGTTCATCCAAGGACGTCTTTCTGAGAAAACGGCCAATCATTGTGGTCCGCGGATCTTCTTTCAATTTCCAGTTCTTTTCCCATTCGTTGCGGACCTCTGCATTTTTTTCCAACATCTCTATTAACCTCTCCTCCGCGTCTTTTTGCATTGTCCTGAATTTGTAGCACCTGAAGGTCTTTCCTCCCTTGCCGATCCTGTCATGTGCATAAATGGCGGGTCCCGGGGTTTCGAGACGTATTACTGTACCGATGATCCCTATAGCTGGCAAGAGCAGGGGCAGCGAGACAACACTTACCACAATATCAAAAAGCCTCTTGACGAACCTGTTCGGAGCGGATTTTAGGTTGTTCCGAATGTTCATCAAGAAGATTTCTTCATAGAAAAGATGGACTAGGCCGGTATTCAGGAGAGCAATACCCCTGAGATCGGGTATCACCATAGTATTGGAAGAGTGGTTCTGGACGCTGGCAGTGAGGCGAGAAAGCCTATCAGGTGAAAGGGAAGGCATTGCAATAATGACTGTAACAATGTTCAGTTCCTTTATGAACTTCGGGAAATGCCTGACCCGGCCGAAAACCCTCTTCCCCTGTATCAATTGTCCCCGTTTCGTCTCGTCATCATCAAGAAAACCTATGACATCGTATCCCATATGTTTTTCTCGTTGGAGGCCTTCCATCACCAGCCTTCCGGCATTCCCGGCGCCCAATATCAGAGCCCTTTCCCTCCAGACTCCAACGCGATAAAGGAACCTTTTGCCCCAAAGTCTGAACAAGGGAAAAGCAAACAGGGCAACAACCCAGATCCCGAGAAGGACAATTCGAGATATCCTGTCCTGCATTTTCCCTAAAGTGACGATAGCCATCACCGTAAGGGTTGCAAGAGAAACAGCCTTGATGTTGATTCTTGCCTCATCCCAAAATGGGAGGTTTCTTTCGTAAAGGTCTTCATAAAAAAGGAAGAAGACAAAAATGGCTGGTATCCACCAGAAAGAGAGAAAATGGGAATATGTGAAAACACGGAAGTCCGGCATATCCGGCACCAGGAAAGATAGGACATGTGATCGCACTGCCCATGCTATGAAAAGTGATGTGTAGAAGGCAAGCAGATCAATGACAACCAGACAGATGACCTTGAGGAGATTGCCGAATAGCTTCACCGTCGCCCTCATCCCGCAATAAGCCCCATTCTGTATCCAGCGTATTTCGCAGCAATCTCGAACAGGAGATAGGGGATCCAGCAATACTCCCTCCGTTTGAGGAGGAAGAGAAACTCTTCTTTCATGAACCTCAACCCTTCCCCTTCGGAACGCCCGTACTGCAGGAGCCAGCGATTGCTTCTGAGGGATGAGCCGATATTATAGTATCGGATGAACAAACGGAAAAGAGAATAGGAATGGGAATGGACTACCATCGCCCCGGGGACGTATGCGATTTTATGACCGTTCACGACCAACCTGGCAGCTAGGAGCATATCCTCATTCGCCCTGATGCCTTCAGGGAACATCCCGGCTTCCAGGAAGGCGTCTTTCCTGACGGAAGAGCAGACATCGCTGAAAAAGAAAGTCTTGATTCCGTAACGGGCAATGTCGTCCAGAGATTTTGTAATGGGCGAATCGGGATAATTGAACTGCCGCGCAAATATCTCTGGAGGTGACGCATCCGGCCTCGCCACATGCCGTCCGTATGCTGCCGCAACCTCCCCGGATCTCAGCGGGGCGGTCAGGTTTCGAAGGAGAGCATTGTTGCATGGAAGGGCGTCCTGGGTCATGAACACAAGTATGTCCCCCCCTGCTTCTGCCGCAGCCGCATTCCGGGTTTTCCCATGGTTGAAAGACGTTCTGGGGATAACGATTGTCTTCGCTCCTAACCTCTCTGCCGTCTCGACCGTGTTATCGTTGGATGAGGAATCGATAATGATCGTCTCGACCGGGTTCATGTCCTGCGAGGAGAGCCTGCTGAGGAGGTGTTCGATATTGTCCCCGGCATTCAGTGTTGGTATGATGACCGAAATCGTCATGGGATTTTATTCTATCACACACGAAACGGCAATAAAAACAGGCCAGCCTCATTTCTCAGAAACAGTGTGGTATAATAAAAACCTTACTCTAAGAGAGCACTAGGAGGGCTTCTTCCTGTCAAATAATGCGAAACTCCATCTTATCCTCGCGTTCCACAATCATCAACCAGTAGGAAATTTTGAGCATGTGCTAGAAGATGCTTACAAGAAGGCATATCTTCCATTTCTAGATCTTCTCATGAAACATCCTTCGCTTAAGGTGGTGCTGCATTACTCGGGCAATCTCCTTTCGTGGATTGCGGAAAAGCATCCCGAGGCCATAAGAATCCTAAGGGGATTTGTTAAGTCGCGACGGATCGAGTTTTTGTCCGGCGGTTTCTATGAGCCTATTCTTGCTGCACTTCCAGAGGAAGACCGGGTAATGCAGGTTAAAGAGATGACGGAGTATCTGCGGGTCCTCTTACAGTACAGGGCGAGTGGTATGTGGGTTGCGGAGCGGGTCTGGGAGCCACAGATGCCAGGTTATCTCGCAGCCGCGGGCATGGAGTATGTGCCACTGGATGACTATCACTTCAAGCTGTCCGGCCTCGATGATGCAGACCTCTCAGGGTATTTTCTGACGGAGGCTAATGGACCTCCGGTTGCCGTATTCCCGGGAAGCGAGAAGCTCAGATACTACATACCCTTCAGGGCAGTGGACGAGATACTTTCCTATTTCAAGGAAGTGCATGTCAGAGGCGGTTCGCAGCTCCTCACGATGGCGGATGACGGAGAGAAGTTTGGGGTCTGGCCGGATACGTATAAGCATTGCTATGAGGACGGATGGCTCGAGAGGTTCTTTTCAGCAATTGAGGATAATGCTCAGTGGATCGAGACCACGACTTTTTCAGAGTATCGTTCGTCTTTCCCCCCGCGAGGGGTTGTGTACCTGCCTTCTGCTTCGTACAGGGAGATGGGCGAATGGGCGCTCCCGCCGGAAAAGGGACTCGAATATGAACGTGTAGCGAACGAGATGGAGAAGGTGTTCGGCGAGGGGGCCAAGAGGCTTGTGAGGGGAGGAATATGGAGGTCCTTCCTTTCAAAATATCCTGAGGCGAATCATCTACACAAGCGGATGCTTATGGTAAGCAGGAGGGTGCATGAAGCGGCCAAAAAGGTCAAAGTTCATCCCGAGGGAATCGGGACAAGGTTAAAAGCAAAAGACAAAATCCAAAAGCAGCGTCTCAAGACAGTGAATGTGATGTTGCACGAACTGTGGAAATGCCAGTGCAATGATGCTTACTGGCATGG
>CAZNTS010000327.1:0-3055 GCA_964576045.1 uncultured Nitrospiraceae bacterium
GCAAGCCTATCGTGCTCAATGACCCATGGAAGGAATCCTGATTGAGGAGGCTTTACGACGATTTATTTAGACGGTAGTCGCGTTTCCAACCTCAAAACGCGCAATGTGGAAAGGCGGGCCGACAACTCGCAGTAAATATCCACTGCATAATAATGGCTCTGAAGCAGGATGTCTAACATATCAGTTACTGCAGAAGTATGTAGTCTGCGTCCTGGGAGAGCACCCCGATTTTGTCCAGATTCCCTGGGACCTCAGGGAGGATAACACTTAAGCCACCCTTCGACACGTCTTCCAGTTGCTCCGGAATCCCCCGCTTCCAGGAATGGCCAGCGCCCGCGAGAACCACTATGACTCTTTCGGGATGCTCCTTCATAAACGCGGCGATGCTCCATGCCATCGCCTTGTCCCATACCATCTGGGCTTCGCAGAAACTGACAAATGATCTTTCCCGCTCGCTGTGCGCTCCATACGCCCTTCTGATAAAATCCATATACCTCTCATCGACGTTGCAGCTTATCCCCGGAGGCAATTTCTTTAGCTCTTCACCAGTCAGCGACGCAAAACCTTCGCGGGAGACTTTCCTGGTGATATTGTCTGGCACATTGAGGCCTATCATAGGTATCCTTTGCTCCCGTGAATATAGGAAGATGTCACTATACAAGGACCATTCACTCCCCCAGTTGTCATAATACGCCTTCAGAAACTCCTTCAATTCAAGATTCCCGCCTACCCATTGGTCCAGCACATTCTGGCTTTCTGCCCTAAACATTTCAAGCCCTATTGCCGGCAGCACGCCTGCCTGCTTCAATGCCTTAATGACCGCCAGCTGGAATTCGTGATCTCTTCTGCTGTTATGTGTTTCACCAACGAAGATCACTCTTGCGCTCCTTATATCGTCAATCATAGCCTTGAATGTGACGACCCTACCGTCACGCGTCCTCAGTAAACGTTCATCACCAACGCAGTTTGTCACTGCCATAAAAAAAAGACAACCCGTCGCAAAAAGACCTGCCGTTCTAATAACTCTCTTCATCTTTTTTTATCCACAGTGTACTGCGTTTCGCTCTATAGCGCAAGTGGCCATAAATGGATAACCCGATATGTCCGGCAGAGAACAGAAATTCAGTGCCTCGTATAGTTCTAATGCGTAACACAACAATAGTCTGAAAGAAGAATTTGCAGGATTTCCAACGGCTAGCTATGGTCTGCCTTTGGCCTCATCCCACAGTGAATCCATCTCTTCAAGGGACATCTCTGAAAGGTTCTTGCCTTGCTCCGCGGCCTTCATCTCTACATATCTGAACCTTGAGATGAATTTGCTGATCGTCTTTCTTAGGGCATCCTCCGGGTTCACGCCGACAAAACGTGATACGTTCACAAGCGTGAAGAAGACGTCCCCCAGTTCGTCCTCAATCTCGTCCTGGTTATTGCTTTCGAGCGCCTTTCTAAACTCTGCCAGTTCTTCATCCAGTTTCCTGAGCACGTCCTTAAAGTGTGACCAGTCAAAACCGGCCCGTGAGGCTCTAGACTGGACCCTTTGCGCCCTGAGAAGGGACGGCATATCCTTCGGAATACCCTCAAGTATTGACCCCCTGCCCTGCCCTTCTTCCTTCTTCCTCTCTTCCCACTGTGTAAGCACCTCCTCAAAGGTTTCATAACTAGCTTGGCCGAATACGTGGGGATGCCTGCCAATCATTTTATCCGATATCTTCCTTATTACGTCATGAACGTCGAATTCGTTCCGCTCCCTCGCAAGTTGACAATGAAAGATTATCTGGAAAAGCAGGTCGCCTAGTTCCTCTTTTATCTTTTCGGCATTGCCCTCATCAATGGCCTCAAGGACCTCATAGGTTTCTTCTACTAGAAAAGGCTTCAGAGACTCCCTTGTCTGCTCCCTGTCCCACGGACAGCCCGTCTCTCCGCGCAGCGCGGACATTATGTCAACGAGCTTTTCAAATTCGCTCTTAGCCATTCCCGAAGTATATAATAGGGAGAAAAAAAGGTAAACAAGGCTCATAATCTCGAGCAGAGAAGAGCGGCCGGATGGAACTTTTGAGCAGATGAACAGCCATAAACCATTTGAATATCTGTCCAGTGGGAAGATTTCGAAGCCGGCTTGGCCTTTGCCGAGTTACCGAAGTCCATAATAATGCTTACTTCCCTTTACATCCATATACCTTTCTGCGTAAAAAAATGTATTTACTGCGATTTTATTTCTGTTCCATATGACGAAGATCTTGCCTTGAGGTATGTGGATGCTCTGGTCAGCGAATTCACCCTGAGGAAAAATGATGTGGGGACACTTAGGACTGTCTATATCGGCGGCGGTACGCCTACGACCCTTTCCCTCATCTGCCTTTTTCGTCTGTTCAGGGCCGTTACAAATACTTTTAGTTTGGCTGAAGATGCAGAGGTGACAATCGAAGCCAATCCCGGCACTATCAACATAGAAAAGTTGAGGGCGCTAACGAACATGGGCGTTAATCGCCTCAGCCTCGGTGTCCAGTCCTTTGACAACAAGACGCTTAAGCTTCTTGGCCGCATCTACACTTTCGAAGATGTTCTGAAGGCAGTGGCAGCGGTCAGGGATTCTCCTGTTAATAACTTTTCGATCGATCTTATCTACGGGATACCCGGACAGACCCTTGCAGAATGGCAAAAGGCGCTCTCAATTATTCTTGAACTTAGACCATCGCATGTTTCCTCATATGAACTCACACCTGAAAAAGGCACGCCCTTGTCGGAAAAGATCGCAATAGGGGAGCTGTCAATGCCTTCAGAGGACACCATTATTGAAATGTATTATTACGCCATCGACCGTTTGGTAGCTTCTGGGTACAGGCATTATGAAATATCGAATTTTGCGCTGCCCGACAGGGAATGTAGCCATAACCTGAATTATTGGAACCGCGGGGAGTACCTGGGAATCGGCGCGAGTGCTCACAGTTTTGCCAATGGTATCAGGATGAAAAACACTTCTGATTTGAAGAAATATATGGACGAACTTAAAAAGGGAAGTTTACCAATTGAGGAGAGCATACTAATAACCAGCGAG
>CAZNTS010000328.1:0-4492 GCA_964576045.1 uncultured Nitrospiraceae bacterium
GCAGTTCCGAATATGGCCCCTACCACTATGCTGACCGACCCTATGCAGGTGATGCCTACCACTACACCAGCCGCAACAGCAAGCCTCACCAGCACCGTAGCCTCAAGCGGCCCTCCAAACAGATGATTCATCAGCACCAGTATCCCATAACTGCCAAAATAAAACCCAGGTACTATTCCAAATGCCAGAAACGCTATCCCCCCAAGCACCGCTCCTACTTTCGTCCCCATCCTCACCATCTCTTTCCTCGCTTTCATCTCCTCTTCCTCCTTTCAGGTTTATTGTCACTATCTGTCTATTTATGCTTAACCTCTGCGGTTGCTGTCTCACCAACCCTCACTGCGTCGATAATGTACCCGATAACCCATCCCGCCACTGTCGAGCCAGCTACAAATATTATCCCCGATACCAAAACCCCTACAAGCATCGACAGACCAACTATCAGTCTCGGCAACAGCGCTGAACTGACCGGCATCCCAAAAAGGCTGCCCGCAATATTGAGCCCTATTACCCCTCCAATGAACGAACCGGGCAGTAACCCCATTACTGCAAAAAGTACCAAGCCAGCTCCTGCACCTATGTATGCCATCTTTCTTGCCATCTCCTTCGTCTTCATCTCTTTGTCCTCCTCTCTTCCGTCTTCCTCAGGCTTCACTAAACTAAAAAGCAGGTTCCATGCCAAATTAAAACCCCCTGAATTAACAATATATTTTGAATAAATGCCTTTGCAATACTGAGAAAACGCAGAATATCTTTCGCAAGATTGCGAAAAAATAATTTTAACCGACGCACGGGGATTTGAACCACAGATACGTCCTTCTAATAGAGATTCGTTCCCGAAAGATTCTCTGTTCGCGTCTTGTCCAAATCGGTAAGCTGAACTGGCAATTGCTTCTTAAAAGTAAGGATGACCATTGCCGCAAAGATCAATGACGATGCGAGATAGACCCACGCACCTACAAAAGAGCCGGTCATATCCTTCATGAAACCAGTAACATAGGGTCCTACAAACCCGCCGAGGTTGCCGCATGAATTGATTAAGCTTATCGCGCCAGCCGCCGCTGTTCCTGACAGAAATGTCGTCGGATATGACCACCATACTCCGAACGGAGCATATGTCCCGATTGCGGCAAGTATCACGAAAAAGAAGGCCATCCACTGGTCTCTCACAAAAACGCCGATTCCCAACCCAATAGCACCGATAAAGAGACCGGCGGCGCCGTGCCATCGAATCTCACTTCTTTTCGATGAAGAATGTCCGATGTAGAGCATTACGCAGAGAGAGACAGCCAGCGGGACCGCAGCTAGCCAGCCAATCGCAAGATTAGACCAGCCGGAGATGAATTTTAGCACTTGCGGCATCCAGTAGTTGAAACCCCAGAACCCGCTGATCCAGAAAAAATACGTTGCACAGAGCTTGAGCACTTCCGGCTCCTTGAATGCTTGCAAGACCGTATAATGTCTGGTCGAAATTTTCATAGCCACTTCTCTTTCAAACTGATCCGTTAAAAATTCTTTTTCGACTTCAGTAAGCCATCTTGCCTCCCTTGGGCGATCCGCCATCCAGAAGACAATAACAAAGGTGAATATGATCGCTGGAATAGCCTCGATAATGAACAGTACCTGCCAGCCTTTTAGTCCGAAGAGCGATACACCGAGCAGCCAGCCAGCCAGAGGCGCGCCGATCATTCCGGATATCTGGAGGGATGTCAGCAAAAGGGCAATCGCACGTGCGCGGTCTTTTGCGCTGAACCACCTAGGTATGCAGGAAGCATAGATTACGGGATACAAACTGGCCTCTGCAGCGCCGAGCAGAAACCGCAAAAGATAGAAGTGCCATGTCCGTGTCATGAAAGCCATGAGTCCCGACACGATTCCCCAGGTCAGCATGATACGTGCAAGCCATATCCTAGGGCTGTATTTTTCAGCAATCAGCGCTCCAGGTATCTCGAACAATATGTAACCTAAAAAGAAGATGCCCGCGCCTATGCCAAACATCTGCGCAGTCAGACCAAGATCTTTGTTCATCGTTAACGCCGCATAGCCGATATTCACTCTGTCGAGATACGCTATGACCAAGGCAAAAAACAGCGGCAGTACTATATTTATATACGCTTTTCGTTTTGCACTCGCAGCAACCGCAGAAATGTCCATGTGCATTCTCCTAAGAAGATCATCATTGAAATCTATCCTCTTTTCAGCAAGAGGATAGTATCATAGTGATTCAAATATGTCTATTGACAATCCTTTTTCTCAATTAGTGGCTCGGGCGTGGCAAGCCCATGGACACTTCTTATATATATTGGCGTACCAGAAACAACTTTCCTCCGCAATTGAAAGCCCATCCATCAAAATGTATGGTTAAACTGTAACTCAATCGCGTAATAAAACGGAATCGCATTCGTAATCAAGATGCTGAAGAGATCCTTTGACCACAAGCAGATCAGGGCAAGAGCTAGTATGCGTCAATCATTTTTATGATGCCAGGCTCGATAATCTTGACGCATGGCCTGATGCGCTTGATGCAGTTATCGCTTCCAAATCCAGAATTCTCATTTCCGTGGGCACTGGCACATACCAAATGGCACCGGGTCTCGTTGATACAAGTCCACCCGTTACTGGAGCGGATAACGTAGTTCTTTACGCGGTAGCGTCACGGGTTCTCATTGTCAGGCCTCACAACAACGCCTGGAAAAGCATATTCGCCACGGCTCTAAATCACGCCGTCACGAATACCAGCTGGCAACTTTCCCCAAACTACAACTCACATTGGACCCAGAATATTACCTCCATCATCGTAGCCTTCATGGCCGCAATCATCGCAGTCATATGGGACCACGGACTTTAGCTCTATCCAGACATGCCTGACTAGGTCGGCCGCTAGCTGCAATAACGACACCTCGCCTCTCACCTAAAGCCAAAGGCTGGGGGTATCCCTACAGGATCAACCCCTCACAATTCATATTCTAATATCGGTCCCTCTCGTGCTCAAGTCGGAAATCTCTTTCTTCCAGGTAATCCCTATAGCGTTCAGGCTGGACATCTTCTTCCATCCATATTTCCTTTTCTCTAATTCGTCTATCCTCTCCCCTCCTATCCAAATACCTTTCCCGCTTCCATCTTTCCCAATTTAAGTATTTCGCCGTAGGGGATTTGGGAATACCCAAGTGGAATTGCCATGTAATCGGACGGAAAGTCTAGTAACACAGATGGAACTTCACGGATGTGTTCCCATGCACCAGCATTACTTTCCGACCTGACGCAACGACCTTTATAAGGTCTATACCACCCTGAAGAGCCTTATAAAAGAAGAGGTCAAAATCGATATCATGAACAAAATATACATACCTCCCTGGTAAGGGAACCAGTTCGGACGGTCCAACAAACTACGCGCGGGACGGTGCCCCTACCCCGATTTCTACCACTCCTATATCGATGCCAGAGCTAACCCCGCCACGAAAAAAATCAATAAAATTCCTCTCACTACCGTTGTTGTTACCGACATTCTTTTCATGCCGCACCTCCGTGATGGGTTTATGCAATAATGCTCATGCCTTCGACCTTGCCTTTCTTCTTTCATCTTCATTCTTATCTAATACTTAGTCTATCCTCCATAAGCCATTGCCTAAATCGGCAATCGTCTGATATTTCTATAAGAAGCCACCTGACGGGTTGTTCGTAAATTTAGGAATAAAACCGTTTTCAGCCGTATCACCGCAATTTGTCACAGAAGAGAATTTTAGATTTACAGATAGTAACTGCCTTCAATCAAAGGTACACAGCCAAAGATGGGGGTCTTTAAGTCCGAACTGTTTCTGCTAATAATATGTGTAGTCCCAATCTGCAGCACTCTAGCCTTGTAATACCTATCCTGCCCTCTATATGCGTCAGGGAATGCAGCGTAGCAATGCCTTCAATATATGAACGTCCTGGGGTCCTTGAGCTTATGGCACCTGGTACAGAGATTCTTTGCCTCCTGCTGGCCCACAACCCATTTGTGGGCCTTGTGGCAGTCCAGACATTCCATTCCTTTTTGCATATGAAAATTGTGTTGTCCCACTTTGGTTTCGTTTGCATGACATTCTCCGAGACAGTCAGCTGACTTGAGTTTTATCTTCCCGTGGGGCTTGTGGCATTGATAACACTGGAAACCCGACATCGGCCCCTGCAAAGGGATCTTATGACAGCCCAGGCATCTGTCCTTTGGGACCATCGAGGGTGACTTCTCAACAAAAGAATGGCACTTAAGGCACGAAAAAGCCTCCATACCGACGCCATGGACTCCTTTATCCCTGTGGCAATTCTGGCAGGCACCTTCATCCGGCTTGAAGAGGTGGCGGCTCCTGCCGTGACACACCTTACATTCAAGGTTGAGCATGAACACATGTTTTGCATGACCGTACGATTTTCTCAATGTGAGAGAACCCTGTGAGATCTCGCTGAGATGACAGCTCTTGCACTCGGTCCATGGTCTCTTCCTTCCATGGGTGCC
>CAZNTS010000329.1:0-6657 GCA_964576045.1 uncultured Nitrospiraceae bacterium
TGCTGTCTACCGGATTCCTTGGTCTCTCTATAAAGCACGGATAGCGTCTCCTTTATTCCGGAGAGAGACTGTGTAACCTCGTTCAGGGCAGTCGTGAGGGAGGCGAGCTTATCAACGGAAGCTGGCAAAATGGCCTCCATCGAACGTGCGTATATCGGCGTCTTTGGAGGTTCCTTAGGTGTGCTCGGAGGAATGATCGCTTCGGCTGAAAGTGGCGCAACATGTGACATGGCCTCCACGGTCTCGACAGTCTCCATAGCCTCTACAGTCTCAAACTGCTCTCTTTCAGGGATTTTCACTGTGATGCCTTCGTCTTTGGAAGGGGCAATATCGACCCTGTGTTTCCGAGCAATGTCTTTCAGAAGCAGTTTCGTGACAAGCCGAAATGTCTCCTGAACACCTTGACCTTTCAACGCTACCGCTTCTATGATCTGGTGTCCCACCGCGTTCAGGTCCGCGGCCAGTTCCTCCACCGAGAGGATATCAGGGAGATCACGTTTGTTGTACTGCAGCACAACCGGGATGTCATCGGGGTTGAGATTGTTCGAGATGAGGTTCTCTCTCATATTCGCAAGGCTCTCTATGTTCTGCTCCCTCATGTCATGCTGTGAATCGGCCACAAAGACCACCGCATCGGCCCCTTTCAATACGAGCTTTCTAGTTGCGTTGTACCGTATCTGTCCGGGAACCGTATAAAGCTGGAATCTCACGGAGAAGTCCCGTATCTTACCTAACTCGACTGGCAGGAAATCGAAAAACAGAGTCCTGTCAGACTCTGTAGAAAGGGAGATGAACTTGCCACGGGATGAAGCATCAAGGATGGAATAAAGGTGTTGGAGGTTCGTCGTTTTTCCGCTGAGACCGGGGCCGTAATAGACGACCTTCAGCGTGATTTCTTTTGTTGCATAGTTGAAAAAAGCCACGTCAAATTATAGCATACACCCCATTTTTAGTATAGTTTTTCACCTTGTACATCGCGTCGTCTGCCAGCTTGAGCAGTTCTTCTTTGGACTTTGCACTTTCTGGATATGAAGCTACGCCGAAGCTGGCCGTAATCCTGATAACGTATCCTTCTTTCTTCAGGAAAGAGTTCTGCTCAATGGACTTTCTAATTCTCTCCGCTACCGCCGCAGCCACATCAGGCGGTGTCTGCGGAAGGACGACCACGAACTCGTCTCCCCCGTAACGCGCAACGATATCTATGGAGCGGAGACTTTTTATCAGTAGCTGACCTACTTCCACAAGGACCTTGCTTCCTACGAGATGTCCGTAATGGTCGTTGACGTGTTTGAAATAGTCCAAATCCATAAAAATGAGGGAGACTGAGGTGTGAGAGCGCTCACAGCGGTGGATCTCGACCTCTATGGTCCTGTTGAGGTATCTAGAGTTGAAGAGCTTGGTCAGGTCATCAGTGATGGCGAGTTCGGTCATTTTGCGGTAGAGAGACACCCTCTCAATGGTCAAGGCCGCGTAATCGCCGATCTTCGTGAGAAGGGTAAGGTCATCTTTGGTAAAGGGACTCCCCGTTGTTTTGTCGGCGAACTCCATCACACCGGTAACACGCTCCTTGCTCTTGATCGGAACGCAGATAAGGGACTTCCCCTTCATGCGGTTCTCTTTCCCCTTCTGCAGGGTAAATCTGGGATCCTGCGAAACATCTGGGACAATCAGGGGAATTCCTTCCTGTATTGCCCATCCGGTAATGCCTTCGCCCGGTTTCAGCCTGAGTTGTTTTGCGGACTTTTCCTTTTTCTTTTTGCCGTCCATCTTTTCGAGAACAAAATCGCCTGTTTCTTCGTCCAGGAGGAACATGGACCACGATGAGGCCTTGATCATGTCCTTTGTCTTCTTCATGATGGCGCTCAGCACGTTCTCTAGTTCCAGGTCCGAGGTAAGGACACGCCCGATATCATCAAAGAAATCCAGTTCCCTCCTTAATGATAGAAGCTCGTTCTTCAGTTTTTTGTTCTCGGAGTGCACGTCCCGCTCACAGATGAGGCGGTTCGCCAATACGAGAAGTTCCCTATCATTCGGATTGTGGACGGGATAAGTGAGGGGCAGTCTGAGCCAGGGCGCAAAGCCCCTGTGGGAGTAATCGGAGGAGAATACAAGCTTCGGCACGTCAGAAAACGTTTTTATGAAGTCCTTGAAAGCCGTGTCCTTATGCAGGTCTCTCTCGACGATGAGGAGCGCCACGTGGTCATCTGCTCTGACATGTATGTTGCGGATCGATTTGAATCTGGTTGGCTCACCATGCCTGCTTAGGATGTCAAATGGCCTGTTGAAGAGGCTTTCCCCTATCACGAGTATTTTAGACATTCACCCCGCAGCACTTCTTGTATTTCTTACCGCTTCCGCACGGACACGGGTCGTTCCTCCCGACCTTCTTTCCTCGCGTCACGGGCTGGTTTATCTCCGGACCTTCGCCTCGATTGTACCGCACGGACTGTTTCGGCTGGATCCGTTGTTTCCTTACCCCTTCTTCCTCCCTGATCTGGATCTTGAAGAGCCTGCTCAGGGTCTCCACGGAAATCCGTCCGGTGAGGTCGGCAAACATATCAAACGCTTCTTTTTTATATTCGGTGAGAGGGTCTCTCTGGCCGTATCCTCTCAGACCTATTCCCTCCTTCAGATGGTCCATTCCGAGGAGGTGATCATTCCACTGAGTGTCCAGAACCTGCAAGAAGACCACCTTTTCAAGATAGCGCATCATTTCGCTTCCTATTTCAGTTTCCCTTTTCTCGTATGTCGACTTAATCACCGACGTAAGGGACTCCCTCAAACTGTCTATTCCTGACGGTGTTTCGCTAAAGGTGATGGCGAAGATGCCGTAGACAGCATCACTAAGACCTTTCATATCCCACTCTTCGTGGTGTCTATCTGCAGGACTGTAGAGCTCGAGCACCTCATCCGCAATATCATCGACCATCTGATAGATCTTCTCCTTCAAACCCTCGCCCTGTAGGATCTCCTTTCTGAAGGAGTATATCTCAATCCTCTGCTTGTTCATGATGTCGTCGTATTCCAGGAGGTGTTTTCTTATGTCGAAGTTGTGCGCCTCGACCTTCTTTTGTGCATTCTCAATGGCCTTTGAAACCATCTTGTTCTCTATGGGTATATCCTCATCCATGCCGAGCCGTGACATCAGCCCAGCTATCCTGTCGGAACCGAAGATTCTCATAAGGTCATCTTCAAGCGAAAGATAGAACCGCGATGAACCGGGATCACCCTGACGTCCGGAGCGGCCCCTCAGCTGGTTGTCTATTCGTCTCGCCTCGTGCCTCTCAGTGCCGAGTATATGTAGCCCGCCGCAGGCGACCACCTTTTCCCTATCTTTCTGGCATGCCTCTCTGGACTTGGAAAACGTCTGCTGCCACTCTTCTTCGGTGAACTCTTTCTTTTCTTTCAGAATGTCTCTGGCAAGACCTTCCGGATTCCCCCCCAGCACTATGTCCGTGCCCCTGCCAGCCATGTTTGTCGCAATGGTAACTGCCCCGTTCCGCCCTGCTTGGGCGATGATCTCCGCTTCCCGTTCGTGGTACTTTGCGTTAAGCACTGAATGGGGTATACCTTTTTTCTTGAGCAGATTGCTCAGGATCTCGGACTTCTCTATGGATATGGTTCCAACAAGCACGGGCTGGCCCTTTTCATGCAGTCCTGCTATCTCTGCTATCGCAGCATTGAATTTGGCCTTCTCCGTCTTGTAGATGACGTCAGGGTAGTCCGGCCTGATCATTGGCCTGTTGGTGGGTATGACCAGGACATCTAGGTTGTATATCTTTGCGAATTCCTCGGCTTCTGTGTCTGCGGTCCCTGTCATGCCTGCCAGTTTATCGTACATCCTGAAATAATTCTGGAAGGTGATGGTGGCAAGAGTCTGGTTCTCGCTTTCTATCTTGACGCCTTCCTTGGCCTCCACGGCTTGGTGGAGGCCCTCACTCCAGCGCCTCCCGGGCATAAGCCTTCCCGTGAACTCATCGACTATGATTACCTCGCCGTCCTTTACAACATAGTCCACGTCCCTCCTGAAAAGGGTATGGGCCTTGAGCGCCTGAAGCACATGGTGCACCAGTTCTATGTTCGACGGGTCATAGAGGTTCGTAGTGCCCAGCAGCCGTTCGACTTTAAGGTTGCCCTCCTCGGTGAGGATCGCCGTCCTTGCCTTCTCGTCGATGGTGTAATCCTGGTCCTTTTTCAGTCTTGGTATGATTTTGTCGATGGTGTAATACTTGTCGGTGGAGTCCTCTGAAGGGCCGGATATGATAAGAGGAGTTCGTGCCTCGTCGATGAGAATGCTGTCTACCTCGTCCACTATTGCAAAATTCATCTCCCTCTGAACATACTGCGATATGTCATATTTCATATTGTCCCTGAGGTAGTCGAAGCCGAACTCGTTGTTCGTTCCGTAAGTAATGTCTGCGTTATACGCTGCCTGTCTCTCCTCGTCGGTAAGCCCGTGTACGATAATACCTACCTTCATACCGAGGAACTGGTAAACAGGTTCCATCCAACGGGCATCTCTTCTGGCCAGGTAATCGTTCACCGTTACAACATGAACGCCCCTTCCGCTAAGTGCATTGAGGTAAACGGGGAGCGTGGCCACAAGCGTTTTTCCTTCGCCTGTCTTCATTTCGGCGATCTTTCCTTCGTGAAGGACAACGCCGCCTATCAACTGGACGTCGAAGTGCCTCATGCCAAGTGTCCTTTTCGAGACCTCCCTTACCACCGCAAAGGCCTCCGGCAGTAAATCGTCCAGGGTATCCCCGTTTTCAATCCTGCTTTTGAACTCAGGGGTCTTAGACTTCAGCTGTATATCACTGAGAGCGGCGATTTGTGTCTCCAGCGCGTTAATCCTGTCCACCATGGGCCAGAGCCTTTTCATCTCCCGGTCGTTCTTTGTTCCAAAAATCCTCTTTAAAAGTGTTTGTACCATAATGTATTACTTGTTCCCTTTGTGAATTTTTTCTATTTTACCATATCAAAAACTTTAAAATTAATCAATAATGTGGAAGGGTTAGATTGATTTATTAAAGTTGCGTCGCGCCATAGATTCCTGAAATTACAACCGTTTGTCTGTGATGAATGCTTTGCGATGTTAGTTAGTGTTCGTTGTGATGATGGAGCATTGGGCTGCCATAATGAGACTTCTCCGGCAACTGGCAGTATATACCGCCGTTCTGACATTCGGCGCACTCGAATTGCAATATTATATGACCGATTCCAAGGCCGGTGAGCAGGTGCTCCACCTTTTTTCTTATGCCTTCTACCTCACTCAACTTCTGATCGTGTACCCAGATGTGCGCTGAAAAGGCAATCTGCCTGTGCACAACAGACCAGAGATGGATGTCATGGACTCCCATCACCTCAGGCATGTCACAAATCATTTTTGCTATTTCTCCGGTGTGGAAACCCTTCGGTGTCATTTCGAGAAATATGATGATCGCCTCTTTTACCACTCCCGCCCCTCCAGCAACGATACCGATCCCGATCATGACACTGGCTAGCGGGTCTGCGTAGAGCCATCCGGTGAAGTATATAACAAAGCCTGACACTACCACTCCAGTTGATGACACAGTATCGCTCAGCAAGTGGATCCATGCGCTTTTGATATTCAAATCGACATGCCCTCTGCCTATTACCAATGCTGAGACAATGTTCCCAATAAGTCCCACCGATGCAATTGTCATCATCAGGGAGAGGTCTATCAGGGGCGGAGAGATGAACCTCCTGTAAGATTCATAGAACACGAAGGCAGAGATTAACAGAAGGCCAAATCCGTTGACCACTGCAGCCAGAAGACCGACCCGCTGATAGCCGAACGTGGCTTTGTAATCGGAGGGCCTTCTGCTTATCCTGACCGCTATCAGACTAAGGCCGAGTGCGAAGATATCGGTTAGATTGTGCCCAGCATCGCTTAGCAGGGCAAGGCTGTTGCTAATGAGACCGCCAACCACTTCGGCGATCAGTATCATTGACGTTACTGCAAGGCTCAAACCGAGCCGTTTTTCGGTGTTAAACTTCATAAAAAATTATATCACATCGAGGGAAGAGCAGGGACACAGAACGCACTAACTAAGAACGTGCCTGGAAATACTGCGTAATATACTTCAGTGCAAGAAAAACTAAGAGGGAGCCGATGATCAGCTTTATGATCTTCTGAGGCACGTATTTCTGAAACCGGGCTCCGAGATAAATACCTATGGTACCACCTATGCCAAACAAAAAACCGAGCGTCCAGTCAGGCATCGCGGCTGAACCGGATACACGTATCATACTGTAAAAAGCAACTCCAGCTATAGAGGTGATGAAGGTCCCCATGAGGGCAGCCCCTGCGATCGTATAAACCGGGAGATGGAAGACGGCGACACAAAAGGGCGCTATGATTGCTCCTCCCCCGATGCCGTACGTGCCTCCGATGATGCCGACCAGGAAGGCGAGGATGAACATCCCGATAGCGCTGTACGAGAACCTTTCGCCCCAGAATTCATATTCGATTCTTTTCAGTGAGACTGATACCGTCTTCACCACTGCTTCAGCAGGAAGACCTGACGCAATCATGGAGTGCTGTTGCTTTCTGATCTCTTCCGCTCTCTCCTTGAATTTTATCTCCAGCGCCTTGGCTGCCTCGCTTTTCAGTCTTGCCCTGCCTGTGAATTC
>CAZNTS010000330.1:0-4337 GCA_964576045.1 uncultured Nitrospiraceae bacterium
GAATGGACAACTTTTGTCAGTTTCCTCCCTGCCGTGAGTAGCAAGGTGCTCGACAGTTGAGCAGTGAAATGCGAAGCTGGCGTTTTCGTCTTCGCAGTGACACGAGTCTCACGGGCTTAGCTTTTATTAGTAATCCTGTCATCCGTAGATGGATCGATTACTATGGGCAGTACTATAAGCTTCATCGGGCCTCCGTGTTTTACTGAATCACGAGAACTCCCTGTTGCTCTTGGCACAGGGATGAATCGTTCCGCTTACTTTGTAATGAGAATTTCTGGTGCCGCATGCGGCATCAAAATGGCTAAACGCCCTGCGCTCTCGGCGCAGGGATAGTCAATTTGAAAGAAATTCTTTACATCGCATTCTTATTCGATGGGCTATGAGAAAATACAAAAGGTTTAAATTTAACCCTCGGCGAAGGCGACGATGGCTGAGACAAATTGCGTGTCGATAGCCGTGGTTGTTCGCACATTTGGAGAAAGGCATTAGACCTTAGGCTGGTCGATAAGAGCCGGATGAGGGAGACCGTCCTGTCCGGATCTGTGAGAGCGCGAGGGTGAGATGTCCTCGCACTTCTTGATCAATCTTTAAACTCGTGCCTGACATCAACGATCATGCAGTCTCCATTTGCACGTCGCGTAGGACAGTAGTTCCATTAGTGAATTAGGAGTGATATGCTCCGGGGTAAAATCTTCCGTTTTTTTCAGATCAAGATCTGTTCCCTTTATCACGTTTTCTGATGGATCATAAGTCGTAGCCTTGAGCAGCATAAAGGAGCCGGCGGAGCAGTTTATTTCATACATGTACACGGAATAACTGACTTGCTCAGATGCATTTACATTGGGGAATGCTTCCCTGAATGCTCTGACCCCTTCGGATGAGTATGCATACTTGACTGAGACTCTGATGACATCATTCGAAAGCTGTTCGATGCCCGCCATGTCATAATAAGCGGTTCCTACGTTGCTTTTCCCAAAAAAAATCCAGTCAGCTCCATTTGCAGAAGCAAATGTAAAAAAAGTTCCTACAATCATCACACACAACAGAAGGCATTTTTTCATTATGCACCTCTGAACATCGGTGACCTTTATCACTGTGCACCTCCATACCGCGTGCTCGATTTCGCCGGCCGGCGAATAAAGGAATTGCGGTCTTGGTATATATATGTCATGAATATTGTGAAGGTAACCAGAAAACTCATAACTCCTTTTGTGTAATTTTCGTCAGCTCACAAATACCTAAGTTGGGCGAAACATCCTCAATTGAAGGTTCTTTAAGCAATGTGCTTCTCAGACAGTGAACATGGATGCAAAGCATTAGTTCTCATAATCAGTATAATCTATCATATTGATAGGTACGATAATAAAGGCCTCATTTTCCCGAGGCCCCTTATTCACTCCGGCGGGGACGGAATTGTGTGTGGCGATGCATAGCCTGGAGGAGTGGTCCTGAGTTCTGGCGGTGAAGGAAGGGAGTCTATTCGTAGAGTTCGCTGTGTCGCTGAGCCCGGAATCTTATTTCCTTTGGCGTACTTATACTGCACGATGCATTGTCATAAGGACGCCGCTCACGCTATCCGTAAACCTGACCCGCGTTTGCGCCCATGGCGGTTCCGACAAGGATCCGACTTGCTGCGTCAACGGCCGCGCCGGTGCCTACGTAGCCTGATGCTGACCAAATTGCTGTAGCTAGGCCTGCACCGGATGCTGTGCCGACAATAGCGCCAAAGAAGCACTTTGATTGATTGCTCCCTGCGTGCTCAAGTCGACCTGTTCTGCCGCCGACTGCCTGCAAACCTCGTGGTCAGACGGGGATTCCTCAAAGGACTTTCCTAGGCTCGGCAGTACCGTTACAGGGGTCCTATGGGGATAGTTGCACAGTCGCCTAACAGCTGTATTAACATAAGTGAAAAGAGTCCGATATTCTTGAGCTTCAACATTTCTTCACTCGCTGCAACCATCGTGATCCTCTGGAGGCACGACCCGTGGCCAGCCCCGGCGATACTTTTTCACATACGCATAGAGTTCTTTGAATCCAGACAGAAATTATCAGTTATACACGCGCAAAAGTAAATAAATTGGTTTTTCTATTGCATAGAAAAAAACGGACGGCAAGAATTTGCAATGGTTACGATAGCTTTTTTTTCAAATGAGTGAATGGAGAAGAACGGTTTCTTTTGGTAATACGCATCGGTTGCGCCCATTTGATATTAACTGTTGTCATCAGTCACCTAAAGATTCCCGAGAAGCCGATATTACTGCTGCTTATTATTGAGATTGAGGAAGATGCCAGTCCTTTCTTGGGTTGAATATTATGATCAGCATTCAGTAGGGGGGAATGGTACCTGTTGGAATCAGTTCAGCACGTGAGGTGTAGCGCGGCAATGGTTATCCCATCTTTCTCCATGCTGTTGAACAGCTCGACAGCCTTTCCTGTTCTCTCGATTCGGATCTCTATCCCCTTGGATGCAACAAAGCTGATTGTCTCCTCAGGCAAACACCAGACCTCATAATTCTCGATTTATATATGGAAAAAATGGATGGATTGAAAGCACTGTCGATTCTGAAAGCGAATCCGAAATGGAAAGAGCTTCCGGTGATAGTCTGCTCAACATCCAGCACAGAAGATGTAATGAGGAAGGTTGTCGACGCTGGTGCGGATGAGTTTCTCAATAAGGTAATGACTCCTGCGTCTCAATTGGTTGACGTGGTGAAGACAGTTTTATGGAAGAGTCAGTAACTTCTCTTAAGCAGGTCACCGTTTCCTCTTGCTCAAGAACCTACGTAAGATCTAAGAATAATAATCCAGAATGACCGCTGCTTTATAATTTTTCATTGTCAGGGATTTGTTTGTCTTTTTTTCGCACATACATGAGTTTCTCAGCCTCCGCTACCAATTCGTCAATTGAACAAGGGTTTTCCGGGTCATAACAGGAAGTTCCAAAGCTTATCGACAGCACGTATTTACTGGCCTTTTTTCCGTTGTAACTTTCTATCTTGCGAAGAAACCGGGCAGTGATCGATGCCGAATCCTCTTTTGTACTTCCCACAGGAAAAACTATAAACTCATCTCCTCCGATGCGGGCTATGATGTCAGAATCTCTGAATGTCTTTTTAAAAATATCAGCTGTTTCAACCAGAATTTTGTCGCCATCCTGATGTCCTAACCGATCATTAATTTCCTTAAGATGGTCCAGATCGGCATAGAGCAAGAAAGCCGCTTTTTTCTGACGTCTGCATAACTTTAAAATCTGGTCACATAAGGTAAAGAATCCACGCCTGTTGTACAGACCCGTCAGTTCATCTGTAAGAGACAACGTCCGAAGTTTTTCCTCCATATTCTTGTGCTTAGTGATGTCTTTTGAAATGATAGTTACGGCCACTGATTGTCCTGTAGAGCTTTTTACTGGACTCAATGTCTGAGCAAAATATTTGTTATCCCTATTACTCTTAAATTCGCGTCTTACAGGTTCCCCTGTTTCAAATACTTTATCGACATCTCTAATAAAAAGACGCGTTTCCTCATCCCCATGAAACTCGCTGTATGCATGGCCAATATATTCCTCTCTCGAAATGTCCATCCTTGCCATATGTTTCTTATTAATGTGAAGATACCTGTAATTTCTGTCAACTACATAAATAGAATCATCCGTAGATTCAACCAATGACCTATATTTTTCTTCACTCTCCAGTAGTGCTTGGTCTGCCAGCTTCCGTTCCGTAATGTCGCGGATTGTGTGCACAATTTTACTTACCCTTCCTGAGTCATCTAGTATGGGTGCTGTTGTAACCGCGAGCCATAGATTGACAGCAGGCTCAAATATCTCGGCATACTCTTTTCGTAATGTCTCTGTTGCTCGTTCGAGAGGACACCCAGCTATCGGACTGTTTGCACCGTGAAAGACCTCATAGCATTTCTTGCCGATCAATTCTTCCCGTCCCTTTCCCAACATTGTGCAGAGAGAATGGTTCACGTTGAGAATTGTATAATTAGCGGAGTGCAGGGACACGCCATCTGCCATCGCGTCAAATGACGCCGACCATTCACGTGCAGCAGCTTTGACTGCCTCCTCAGCTTTCTTGCGCAAGGTTATATCGCGCGCCGATGCGTAAATAAGGTCTTCACCATCAATCTGAACCCCTGTTGCATTGATCTCAACGACGACTATAGATCCATCTTTCCTGCGATGCTGCGTTTCAAATACGTGTCCCTTTGTAAAAAGTGGGCTGAACTTATTCAGAAGCTGCTCAGGTCCCAATTGCACATTCCAATCCATGACTCTTAGGGAACGTGCCTCATCTGGTGTGCATCCCAGATGAGAGAGAAAAGCATTGTTG
>CAZNTS010000331.1:0-3179 GCA_964576045.1 uncultured Nitrospiraceae bacterium
GCAAGAGTGTATGAGTTAATATCACGGACCTGACCCGGTCTGAGCGGACTGCGCGCAGGCACGATCTCGTCGCCTGTGGAGATGATGGCAACCTTCGGTTTCTCGAATACGGTTATTTCCGTGATGCCGATGCCAGCCAGAGCGGCAATGTCCTGCGGTCTGAGGAGGCTTCCTCTCCTGAGCACATATTCCCCCCTTCTGATGTCCTCTCCCGCAGAAATAACATTTTCAGCTGGCGCAACAGGCTTCAGCACCTCGATCATTTTCTCATTCACGTACTGTACATTCTCGAACATAACTACCGCATCGGCTCCTCCAGGCACCATTCCCCCAGTTGGTATTCTGGCGGCCGCACCCTTTTTCAGGAGAAAAAAAACCTCCTCCCCCATCGCAATCTCGTGCGACACTTCCATATAAGAGGGCAAGCCCTCTGTAGCTCCAAACGTTTCGGATGAGTGCACCGCAAAACCGTCAACCGTCGAGCGCGCAAAGGAGGGAAGGTCCTCGGGAGACAGTATGTCCTCTGCGAGTATACACCTGTAAGAATCTTCGATGGGCAGAACGACATATGGGAGTTCTTTGATAACGACCTGTTCGGCGATGCGCCTTTGCGCCTCGCCTACTGAAATCGCGTCCTCTCTCCCGAGCATGTCACGCATTGTTAAAAAAGAGAGCTACTGTTCATGGTGCAGGGACTCGGTGATTCAGTGGAATAGCGCCCACCTCTCCAGGGGCTTTATCTTGCCTCTTGGCATCCCCCACAATAAAAACCGCTTGAGGACTAAATAAACATGCGGTAACGCGGTCGTCTCAGCATGACCAAAGGGCTTTCATTGGTAACATCCGATTCCCTGCCGTTACAAAGGACATCCACCATCCTGTTAATCGATTCCGTCTGGAGCTTACAAATGTTTCTTCTGGTCAGGACGTTGGGGTCGACCGAGTTCCTCTGGATGAAATTACCAAACTTCTCTTTATTGAAACAGGACAGGAAAAGCATGCCCTTGAATATCCTCTTGTTAGTCCTGAATGAAAAGAAGGCGCTGTCGAGGGACCTTTCGAGGAACATGTCGTTCCTCATCTGGACTTTCCTATCAATGGTAACGGCCTGGACCCAGTATTTCTTGTCGATTATACTGTCCGCCCGTAGTTCTACAAGGGTGTGGGCCAGATTTCTCTTCTTATTGGTAAAGCTCCCATGGGCAACGGTGACTGCCGCAAGATGGCTCATATATCCGTAAACAAACGCTTGTTGCTGCCACGTTCGGGCTGAATCCAGAAGACTGAGGGCCATATCCCAGCTATGGGGATTCCTGTCTTCGGGCAGAAATTTCTTGCCGATTATTATATCGGCCATCAGATTCCCGTATAGAAAATCATGCCTATACTTCCTAATTAGGGTATATACACCAGCTGGTAAAAGGGAACCGAGAGAGAATATTTCGTTGCCGAGATAGATGTGCGTGAGAGGCCCCCAAGCAAATGCAAAAGATGGCACCAAAAGAAAAGATATCACAAGCAGTATCCGAAATGTTTTCATTTCCACTCCTTTAAGAAATTCAAGAGTAGTCTGACGCCGACTCCAGTGGCGCCCTTTGCGGTATAGGACTTCTCCTTTTCCGCCCAAGCGGTGCCTGCGATGTCAAGATGCACCCAAGGCGTCTCCCCTGCAAACTCCTGAAGGAAATAACCAGCTGTCACAAGAGATCCTGTCTTGCCTCCAGAGTTCTTAATGTCCGCGATATCGCTCTTTATATAATCCAAGTATTCCTCGTAAAGTGGCATCTCCCAGACCCTCTCGTACACCTTGTCACCCGCTGTCTTAAACTTGTCGAGCAAGAGGCGGTCATTTCCCATCATCGCAATGGCCTCGTTGCCAAGAGCTACGGAACATGCACCTGTAAGCGTGGCTATATCTATTATAGCTTGTGGCCTGAATTTTTTTACATATCCGAGAGCATCGGCAAGAACAAGCCTCCCCTCTGCATCTGTGCTTATAATTTCAATAGTCTTGCCGCCCAAAGACCTGACCACATCGCCCGGCTTTGACGCAGTCCCGCCAGGCAAGTTCTCTGTTGCGGGTAGAATACCCATCAGGTTCACCGGAAGCCGCATCTCTGAGATGGCCTTCATTACGGCAAGCACTACCGCGCCGCCTGCCATATCATACTTCATCTTCTCCATGCCTTCACCAGGCTTTATCGATATACCGCCGCTATCAAAGGTTACGGATTTTCCAATAAGGGCCACAGGAGCTCCTTTTCCTCCACGATATTGCAAAACGATAAACTTAGGGGGCTCCATGGATCCTCTTGCAACCGCAAGGAAAGCACCCATGCCCTTCTTTTCTACCTCGGCTCTTCCAAGAACCCGGACTGACATATTACCGTGCGCTATGCTTATAGCGGTCCTAGCAAGAACGGAGGGAGTCATGTCATTGGAAGGGGTATTCACTAGGTCCTTAGCAAAATTCACAGCAGCTACCATAACAAGCGTTTGCCGCACCGATTCAGTTAACGTGCTGTCGGGCTTTACGATAATCGTGAAGTTCTCCACGCATTTCGGGTCCCCGTCATCCTTTTTATACTTTCTGAATTTATACAGCGAGAGCAGTCCACCTTCAACAAAATGGACGGGAGATTCTTTCAAGGAAAGGATATACAACCCGGAGAGGGCGATTTCTTTAAGGCCCAGATCGCAAAGATATGAAACCGCCCTCCCGCCGGCCTGTCGCAGCCTCTCATTGCTTACTTCCTTCCTCTTTCCAAGTCCGATGAGGAGCAGCCTAACCGGTCTTATCAGGTTCATGGAGTGAAGTAAGGAGATTTGCCCGTGCTTGCCCCCGAACTCTCCTGACCGCATGACACCCCCGACAAGTCCCTTAAGCGCCGAGTCGATCCCCTTGTACAGACCCAACTCCTCACCCTCACATAGGGGCAAGATAAGAGCGTCGCAGATGAAATTCTTTTCGCTTACATTCTTAATTGAAACGTTCATGAGGTGTAGAATAAATTCTACCATAAACCGCGTTTCCTCTTCACGGGCATCATGTGTGAGCGGTTGACTAAGAGCTCTCTTTTGTGTTAGCTTTGATGAACCTGTTTTCGAGGAGCAAGTATGGCTGGTAAGAAACCCCTGACAACTAAAAAGAAAAAAAGTCTTATGACCGCGCGCGCATC
>CAZNTS010000332.1:0-9026 GCA_964576045.1 uncultured Nitrospiraceae bacterium
TGTTTTCGACCTCTCTCCTGTTTTTGAACGACGCCATGTCGATAAAGTCGATAACAATAAGGCCTCCAATGTCTCTCAACCTGAGCTGCCGTGCAATCTCATCAGCTGCCTCGATATTCGTCCTCAGCGCGGTCGCTTCCACGTTCTCTTCCTTCCTCGACCTGCCTGAATTGACATCTATCGCGGTAAGGGCCTCCCCCCTGTCGATCACAAGATACCCTTTGGAAGGGAGATAGACGTACCTGTCGTATATCTTGGCTATCTGGTCCTCTATGCCGTATCTGGCAAAAATAGGCGCAGCTTCTCTGTAGAGTTTAACATTGATCTTTCTCCACGGCAGGGTCTTTCTCAGAAATTCTTTCGTGTTCCTGAGGACCTCCTTGTCATCAACTAGGACTTCCGCCACATCATCTGTGAGATAGTCCCTGACCGTCCTCACAGCAATGTCCTGTTCCTTATAAATAAGCGCCGGCGCCTTCACCCTTTTCGATTCCGCCTGTATCTTATTCCATAGCTTAGTCAGATATTTCAGGTCATGGGACAGCTCCGCGCCCGTCTTTTCACTCCCAGCAGTCCGCAGGATGAACCCCATATCCTTCGGCAGTTTCAATTTACCGAACATTTCTTTCAAGCGGTCCCTTTCTTCCCTATCCTCAATCTTACGTGAAATCCCCACTCTTTCCTGTCCAGGCATCATCACCAGATACCTGCCCGGAATCGAAAGAAAAGTGGTAAGACTTGCGCCTTTTGTTTCCCTCTCGTCCTTTTCAACCTGGACAATAAGCTCATCTCCTTTGGAGAGGACGTCCTGCACTCTCGGTCTCTTGCCTTCAGCAACGTCCTTGAAGCACTCGGCTCGTATTTCCCTCATCTGCAAGAAGCCGTACTTCTTCGGTCCGAAATCAACAAACGCCGCCTGGAGACCCGGCTCTATTCTGGCTACGGTGCCTTTGTAGATATTTCCCCTAAGCGGTTCCCTAGCCAGCAACTCAACATAGAAATCTACCAGTGTCTCACCTTCCACGATAGCCACCCTCTTTTCTTCGGGCAGCTGTGCATTTATCAGTATCCTCTTTTTCATTCCGACTTCCTCTCAGTCAGTGCAGAGTGCACATCTCTTTCATCTTCCGTCTCTTCCGTGGTGAACTCCTTCCCAACACTTACTCCGGTATCTCCCACTCCCAATTCCTTGTGCATCAGGTAGAGCGCCTCACTCAGCAAAAGTCCCGGATACCTCACCGTGGCCTCTATCGCCTCTGCAAGGGGATAGTCCACATACTGCCCCTCTGGATACATGATGCGCATGAACCTCCTCTTAAGGAGGAAGATGCGCTTAATGTGACCGCCCTCATCGCTGACAGGAATAATCACATGCTCCGCATCCTCTTGAAGGCCATACCGCCTTATAAGTTCCCTCACTTCTTCCATCACATCAAATCCCGTCATACTCCATCCTTCCTCAAAGCAAAGAAGAGCATCTAACGACGGGTACCCCCGAAACGACACTGTTTCATTCTACAGAATGCGGCTCCTGTTGTAAAGAATCTCGCAGGGGAAGTACAGACTACTTAGAATCTCAGGGTTGCCTTGCACCGCTTTGGATGCAGCAGAAGATCGAGCCCGTCCATTATCGAATTGACAAGAATATCAGCCGACGACAGCGCTTCAACTGCGCATCCTTCAGCGAGACAGACGGCCACGCCGATCCTTGCGGCTTTAAGCATTTTTCTGTCGTTGATCCCATTTCCAAAGGCTATCACTGTGCCAGCGGAAAGTCTGTTCACGTACTCCTCCTTCTGGACATCATGTCTCTCTCCTTCAAGGATATGCATTGCACACCTGATCCCCACGAGTTCGGCTCGCGCCATGCCAAAAGTATCAGCGGTGAGGACATGCAATTCGAGGAATTCGGATATCCTGTCCAAGCGCTCCCGCACACCGGGGAGGAGTTTGCCCTCAACAGAAAGGGTACCAGTAAAATCAGAGACCATATGTTGGAGTCTGACCCATCCATAACCTGGAATATCAAGCTCAACCATATCACCCTCCGAGATTGTTCTTCACCATTATAACACTGAGATTCCTGACAACAAAGGTTCTCTCATTGAGCACCCGTATTTTCTTGACTTACCTGAAAATCAATGATTATACTTTTTCTTTATCCATGGAAGAAGTCAACGAGCAGATAGAGCAGAGACTGAAGAAACTGGACGAACTGAAACAGGCCGGTATTGAGCCGTTCGGCGGCAGGTTCGAAGTTTCCGATCATACCTCTGACATTCTAACCAAGTACGGGGAGACCCCGAAAGAAGATCTGGAGTCCACATCTGTCTCATTCATCATTGCAGGGCGTATTGTTGCGATAAGGGACTTTGGAAAGGCCGCTTTTGCCCATGTGCAGGATTCTTCTGGAAAGATACAGGTCTACTTCAGAAAAGACATGCTCGGAGACTCGTACTTCATCATAAAGAAACTGGACATCGGGGACATCGTTGGTATCAAGGGAAGGCTCTTCAGGACAAAAACCGACGAGCTCACAATCGAGGTTGAGGAACTAAGGTTCCTCACCAAGTCGCTCAGGCCTCTGCCGGAGAAATGGCACGGCCTGAAGGACATAGAGACACGATACAGGCAGCGCTATGTAGATCTTATAGTCAACCCCGACGTGCGAAAAACCTTCGAAAAGAGGAGCGTTATAATAAAGGCGATCCGTGACTTCTTTGAGGCCAACGGTTTTATCGAGGTCGAGACCCCCATGATGCACCAGATCCCTGGCGGCGCCACAGCAAGACCTTTCAAAACGCACCACAACGCCCTCGACATAGATCTCTTTCTCAGGATCGCTCCCGAACTTTACTTAAAGAGGCTCCTAGTCGGAGGTTACGAACGAGTCTATGAGCTGAACAAGAACTTCAGGAACGAAGGGATCTCCACAAAACACAATCCTGAATTCACCATGCTAGAATTCTATATGGCGTACAAGGACTATTCCTTCCTGATGGATTTCACAGAGGAGCTCTTCTCCTACGTCGCCGGAAAGGCAAGCGGTACTATGAAGATACCATACGGTGATACAATAATAGACCTGACACCACCTTGGAAACGAATGACGATAACGGAAGCTTTGAAGGAAAAGGGGGTTCCTGAAACTGCGCTCACCGATCCCGGGGAAGCCCGCCAGTGGACAAGATCAAAGAATATAGATGTCGATAAAGGCGCATCACACGCAAAGGTGCTCGACGAGATATTCAAGGAGGTCGTGGAGCCTGAGCTGGTACAGCCTATCTTCATCACCGACTATCCCGTAGAGCTATCGCCTCTTGCAAAGAGAAAAAAGGACAACCCCGGTCTCGTCGAAAGGTTCGAGCTCTTTATTGCTTCCCGTGAGATTGCAAACGCCTTCTCTGAACTGAACGATCCACTTGACCAGAAAGGTAGATTCCTTAAACAGGCGGAGGCGAGGGAGAAGGGCGACGAAGAGGCTCAGTACATGGACGAAGACTTTGTTAGGGCATTGGAGTACGGCATGCCTCCGGCCGCAGGCGAGGGGATCGGCATAGACAGGCTCGTGATGTTGCTCACGAATTCTCTATCGATCAGGGACGTTGTCCTTTTTCCCCAGCTGAAACCTGAACAATAACAGCGGCATATGACTTATCCCTATCAGCTCTTCATCGCACTTCGTTATCTGAAATCGAAGAAAAGACACAGAGGCGTATCCTTTAATACTGCTATATCCGTGGGGGGTGTTGCCCTGGGGGTGATGGCATTGCTCGTGGTCCTTTCCGTGATGAGCGGGTTTCACGAAGACCTCCAGCGGAAAATACTTGGGGTGAACGCCCATATCGTCGTCCTTGATTACAGGGGCAAGCTTGATGATCCCGCTGAAGTCATCGAAAAGATCAACGGCATGCACGATATCGTATCAGCTTCGCCCTTTGTACTCGGCCAAGTGATGGTGTCGACCGGCAGTAAGGGGCAGGGCGTCTATCTCAGGGGCATAGACCCTGTACGGGAGGAAAAGACTACCGACATCTCAAGACATATGAAAGAGGGCAGCCTGTCCTCCCTAGAAACGATGGTCTCCCTGCCAGGAATCATCGTTGGGAAAGAGCTCGCGAACAGGCTTGGAATTTTCGTAAACGATGAAATAAATATACTCTCTCCAACAGGGGAAATCGGGCCCCTTGGCATACTTCCAAAGGTGAAGACTTTCAGGGTGGTCGGCATATTCGAAGTCGGAATGTTTGAGTATGATTCAAACCTGGTCATCGTGGGATTGCAGTCCGCACAGGAATTTTTCGGACTAAAGACCTCGGTCACTGGTATCGAGGTGAGGATATCCGACATCTACAAAGCGGGAGACACCAGAGAGAACATCCAGAAGGCCCTGGGATTCCCCTATAACGCAAGGGACTGGATGCAGATGAACAAGAACCTGTTCTCCGCTCTTAAACTCGAAAAGTTTGCGATGTTCGTGATCCTTGTGTTGATAATCCTCGTCGCCTCATTCAACATAGTGAGCACGCTCATCATGAACGTCATAGAGAAGGAAAGAGAGATTGCGATTCTCAAGACCATGGGAGCTACAAACGGAGGGATCATGGCGGTCTTTATATTCCAGGGATTCATCATCGGCATCATAGGCACTTTCATAGGACTGACAGGAGGGTATGTTCTTTCTTACATCCTGAATACGTACCAGATAATAAAGCTCCCACCTGATATTTACTACTTGAGCCATCTACCGGTGAAAATGAAGCTCTCGGATTTCATCTCGGTTTCACTATCAGCCATCGTGATCAGTTTTCTTTCGACCATCTACCCGGCATGGCAGGCGGCAAAGCTGAATCCCGTCGAACCGCTGCGGTACGAGTGAAGATAGCAATGTCCTGGAAGTCTACATGTTGGGCCCGGCGACCAGCGGCTGTATCTGCTCGATGACAAATTCCCTTATCTCTTTATGAGAAGGCATGGTGATATGCTCTTTCCCGTGGTCGAGAACCGGGAGAAGAATGTCTTTAAAAGCCCCTCCACATTCACATCTATAAGACACCCGATCGTATGGAACGATGCGTCCTTTTCTGCATGTGTCGCACCTCAGCACCCGCTTGGAACCGGACCACTTTCCCCTCTTTGCCAAAGGCCTGCCGTCGATCTCCATGATGTCCATCGCATAGTCTACAGTTGGCGCATTGCTGATTGACGTGCCAATCCCGTATCCGTCGACAACAGGGTTCAGTACCGGGACGTCCTTTTCCTTTATCCCGCCGCTCACATAGAACTTGACGTCATGGTAGCCTCTGAGGCCGAGTTCCCACCTGCACTCCTCAAGGATACGAAAGAAGTCACCGCGCCTCGACGCCGGGGTATCGAACCTCACCGCGAAAAGCCTTTTCCCCATAGCCTCAGCCACGTTCAGGATCTCGAACTTCTCGTCGAGGAACGTGTCGATCAACGCAACCCGCGGCAGTTTAGTCTCCAGCACTTCGTCGTATGCCTTAATCGCATCCACCGTGGAACCCATACAAAGGATGAGGGAGTGAGGCATCGTGCCCATTGGGTCTTCCCCGATGATTTCCCCTGATTTCACTACCGCAACGCCGTCGCATCCTCCGATGTAAGCATTCCTTTCGATCATTGGCGCCAGTATCGGGTGCATCCTCCGAGCACCGAAACTGATCACCGCCCTGCTACCGGCAAGTCTTTTGAAACGTGCCGCCTTTGTAGCCACACCCGAGGCCTGACATATGAGACCGAGAAGCGCGGTCTCATAGAGACAGAAGTCCTGATATCTTCCTTGGATCTCCATCACCGGTTCGAATGGATAAAATACCGTGCCCTCCCGCATCGCCCTCACCTTAACCGGGAGACGCTTCATAAGATACATCGCTTCATCGAGTCCTGCAAAGATGGCCCACGACCATTCATCCGGAAGGTTTTTGGCGATAAACTCGGCCCTTACGACCGGATTGATTCCCTTCTCTTTCAAGATGCGGAGAGTCCGCTCGAAATAGACATCGGTTATCCTGCCTTTAAGAATGTCTTCCGGATCCGCAGTATGAAACATCTGCTACTCCTCCCTAAGAGCCTCTGGGATTAATATCTCCACCTTTTAGGTCACTGACTAAGTTCGCGTCAACAAGAAAATCACCCATCCCCTCTTTTCCAAAGAGACGGATCTCGTTCCTCCTCGTGAAAAAAGAATGCAAAGAGGGTTTTACCAAGCAATTTCGTCATAATCCCGTAACTGTTAATAAGCTATACCCAATTATATCAGAGTTCTTCAGTCACTTCTCAGTACTGAGCCCGCTTAGCCTCACCCCTACAAGACGCACCTTTTTCTTCAGTTCAAACTTGCTCAGACAGTCGAAAGCGGCCCTTCTTATCTCCTCAAGGGAATTGCTGTACTCCGGGAGGGTCTTTGCCCGTGTCAGCGTCTTAAAATCGCTAAACCTCATCTTCACGGTCACTGTCCTGCACTTTCGGCCTCGGCCGTGAATATCATCGACAACCTCCCTGATGAGTTCAGCCACATTTTTTGCGACGATCTGCCATTTCTGGACGTCACTCTGAAAAGTTGTCTCGCGGCTTGTGGACCTCGGCTCCCAGTGGGTAATGAGAGGGCTCTCGTCTCTTCCCCGGGACGCCTCATAGAGATAATGACCGTACGATTTTCCGAAATGGCCGAACAACTCATCGACAGGTAGTACGGCAAGGTCACCTATGGTCGCGATGCCCATGCCCTTGAGATACGCCTCTGTTTTCGGTCCTACACCCCATAACTTTCTCACAGACAGGGGCCAGACACGCGCTTGAACATCTGCTTCATTGAGTATGGTAAGTCCGTCCGGTTTCTCCATGTCGGATGCGATCTTTGCGAGCAGTTTGTTCGGAGCGATGCCGATCGAACAAGTCAGGCCGGTTGCCTTTTCAATTTGCAGTTTAATCGCGCCTGAGATAGCTTCAGCCGACTCGTTGATATTACTTATGTCCAGAAACGCTTCATCAATACCAACATCTTCCATTTCAGAACTGGACTTTTTGAGGATCGCCTTGATCTTTTCAGAAACCCTCGAATACTCTCTGTAGTCCACAGGCAAGAAGACTGCGTGAGGACATAGCTTATAGGCTGTCCTAAGTGGCATGGCGGAATGGATCCCAAACTTCCTCGCCTCATAAGATGAGGTGGCCACAACTCCCCTTTGTCGCGGGTCGCCAGAGCCACCGACGACAACAGGCTTGCCGACAAGTTCAGGACGCCTCTTCTGCTCAACCGCCGCAAAAAAAGCGTCCATGTCAATATGAAGGATTCGTCTCATAAGGGTATCTTAGTATACACCCTCCATCCAATAGGCGACATCCCGAAGCTCCTAAGGATGCCAGTGTCGGATTAAAGGAGGGTTCACGGGTCTGACTCAGAAGAGAAAGATGTCGGACCAAAGCGTCTTCGCCTCTTTTTCATCTTAGAGGAGAATAATCTAGTTATGATGTTTCTTGGACTGGACTTATCTCTCACAAAACGGTTACATTTGATTATGGATCTGTTTAAGGAAGAGACGCTGAAAGAGCCTCTGGCATATCGCATGTGCCCTACCGCTCTTGATGAATACGTAGGGCAGGAGCACATCCTCGGGCAAGGCAAGCTCCTGCGAAGGGCAATAGAAGCCGACCGGATCACCTCAATCATACTGTACGGGCCACCCGGCACGGGGAAGACAGCCCTTGCCAGGGTGATCGCTGCCAAAACGAAGGCGCACTTTGAATGGCTCAATGCGGCCACTGCAGGACTTGATGATCTGAGGAAAGTGATCCAGACTGCGCGCACGAGAAAGGCCAGGGGAATCCCCACCATCCTCTTTCTGGATGAAATACACCGTTTCAATAAACTCCAGCAGGATGCTCTCCTGCCGGATGTGGAAGAAGGGAACGTGATACTGATTGCGGCCACTGTGGAGAACCCGTTCTTTTACGTGAACAGCGCGCTTCTTTCCCGGAGCCAGGTCTTTGAACTGAAACCACTCTCTGAAGAAAACCTTCTCACGCTCTTGCATTGCGCATTGGAGGACGGGAAGAAAGGTCTTGGGAACCGGAGGATCGCCGTTGATGAAAGCGCCCTCGGCCATATCGCGAGAATGTCAGACGGGGACGCAAGAAAGGCCCTGTCGGCCCTGGAAATAGCCGTGCTCACGACTGATCCTGACGAGAAAGGAATGATCCATATTACTGTAGGGATCGCCGAGGAATCGATCCAGAAAAAGGTAGTGGTCTATGACAAGAAAGGAGACCAGCACTACGACACCATATCGGCATTCATCAAGAGTATGAGGGGTTCGGATCCCAACGCTGCAGTCTACTATCTCGCAAAAATGCTTTACGCGGGGGAAGATCCTAGGTTCATCGCGAGACGCATCGTGATCTGCGCCTCCGAGGATATTGGAGAAGCCGACCCAATGGCCCTAGTTCTTGCGACCTCCTCATTAAGGGCCGTGGAATTTATCGGGATGCCTGAGGCGCGAATACCGCTTGCCCAAGCTACCATCTATATAGCAAAGGCACCGAAGAGCAATGCCTGTTACAGGGCTATAGAGTCTGCTATGGAAGACGTCAGCAACGAGACCACGCTAGAAGTCCCCGACCATCTCAAGGACGCTCACTACCCGGGCTCCAAGAAACTGGCGAATGGGAAAGACTACAAATATCCGCATGATTACGGGGGATATGTGAAACAGGAATACCTGCCAAAAAAGAAACAATACTATAGCCCTTAAGTGATATTTGTCGGGTTGACATTTTCTTCGCTCCTACTATCGAGTGCCTTTTACCCAGTCTACGCACGATTTTATTATCATGATTTAATTATCTGAAGAAAATGTTACCAAAATATTTCACCGTTATTTTTCGACTGAGAGTGTCGGCAACCAGAAAAGAATAGGTCTGGGACTTACAATTTGCTATTCGATACTAAAGAACCATAACGGACTTGTCACAGTTGAATCCAAAGAGGGGAAAGGGGCAACCTTCCA
>CAZNTS010000333.1:0-3866 GCA_964576045.1 uncultured Nitrospiraceae bacterium
AATTTGCCGCACCCGCAACCGGCAATGTTTGGAGGGACCCCATATCAAATACGTGATCAGCGCCCCGGAGGACCTCCGGTTTATGGGAAACGATAATGACTGTGCACAGTCCCCTGAGGTTTTCCAGCGCATTTATAACGACCGCCTCTGATGCGTTATCGAGATTCGCCGCGGGTTCGTCAAGAACGAGCAAGGTAGGTTTCCGGAAGAAAGCCCTGGCGATAGTCAGACGCTGTTTCTGCCCCGCCGAGAGGCCTTCACCGTTTTCCTCAATCATGTACTCCAGACCGCCGGGAAGCCCGGCAACGAAATCATCGAGTTTCACCACTTCGAGGGCCTTCAGAATATCGTTCTCCGAAACTCTTTCCATAAGGCCGTATGTAATATTTTCGCGTATCGTTCCATGAATCAGATAGGGCTCTGTCCCAACGTAGCCATTAGATTCATAGTGGTTCTTAACGTATTCGTCGGCATTAACGCCCCCGACAAAAACTTGCCCGTTTGAAGGCCTCAGAATTCCGAGAATCAGTGCCAGGAGTGTGCTTTTCCCGCTGCCGTTTGGTCCTACGATACCGAATTGAGACCCTTCTGTAATATTAAGACTCAGATTTTCAAAGACCGGCTTACCGATTACCGGCCACGAAAACGTTACGTTCTGTAGTATTACAGATGGAGGAGAGATTTCGACTGTCCCAGCTGTTTTCTTTTCATATACCGCCTTGAATCCGGGAAGGGTATTGAGGTTTAAATTGCTTTTTAACAGGGAAAACATCCTTTCGGGATGAAGGGCTTTTTCAAGATCGGCAGGCTGCAGCGAAAAAAAGAAGTTGACGGAGTCCCTGAACTGAACACGGTACATGAATAGACCCCCTATCAGGTTCGATCCATTCGCCACCCTCTGCTGAAATTGCACAAAAAGGTAGAGAAACGCCACCAAATTTACCGTAGGCGTCTTAAATATACGAAAATTCAAGAACACGACTATGGCAATCAAAACAACACCGAGTATCGGCAACAATGAACCGCCGAGGTTTCCAAAAAAATATGCAGCTACGCTGTTCTTGTAGTAAAAGAATAGGGACTTCAAATAATTCTCATATTCCTTATCTTGAAGCCGCAAGACCTTTATTAAAATCCAGTTCCTTACCACACGTATTTTGGATCGCTCTAGGCGTGCCTGGGCCTCGGGAACTTTTTGAGAAATCCTGTTCGTAAGCCTGTTGAATCTTATTACAGCATAGCCCATAACGCACAGTCCGGCAATGCCGACCATGGCTTCATTCCGTGCCAGGAATAACATGCCCCCTGAGATTATAATCACCTGAATGCAGAAAGTAATGAACTGAGAACAGTAGAAAATAAAACTTGTAGCTTTAGGGAATAACTCGGCCATATATAAATTGATCTGGCTGAGGGGCATGACAGAGAGGCGAGTCCCTTGCATAAGCAACTGGTAGCCCAGTATCATTCTCAAACGCGCGTGGACGATCTCCGTGAACATGATCTTTGACTGATAAGTGATGATCTCTCCCGCAGCCCTCATCACAATGACGAGGAAAAGCCCTCCCCAAATGCTGAAGGGTGAGAAGGTGAAAATCTTGAGGGGAAGCCATGAGGGAAGCTTCGAAGGATTGACAAACCCCAAGGCGACCAAGAAGAGCATCAAAAAAATAGCGATACAGTATTCGATTATGGCAAGAGCAAAAGATGATACAATGCCGATTCCAAAGAGGACCGTTCCGGTCCTCCCAAGAACCATCATTATCTTCTTGAAATATCTAAGCCAACGTTTCGGAGATGTCAATCGAGAATCTCCTCACCGTCGAAGAAGAGTAAACAAATCGGCTATCTTCTATGATATGGCGTGCAACAAAGCCGCCAAGATAAAAAGCAAAACTTAGCCCATCATCTGAAGACTTTATCATTTTGACTGGCCCTAAAGCATTGTACCACACTGAGAGTGAGAGTTTGCAGCGTTGGAGACATTTCTGAAATCCGTGGGAGTCAGCATTGCAGCCTGCACTTTCTGCTGCCGCCATATCCGGTGAGGGCGTAAGGTTTTTGCCGATGCTTCTCGTCCTGTGCCAAGTATCGCACTGCTTTTCTACGCACTCACCGAGTTCTCAGACGATGACCTGTCGCAGTTCAGACCAATACTGTCTCTGAGAAGAACCTGAGCTCTATGCAGACCCGCCTGATTATTGTTGGACGTTCTGGTTTTTTATCGGACGGATGATATAAAATATGTTGTCGACACGCGTGGACTAGTGGTAGCTAATTGGTCTTTTTGTGGGAAAGGCATCAAGAAAGAAAAAAACAGATCCTGAAGTCTCTGTCCTGCAACATGGAAAGCGCGGCTCTGCAGCGACCATGGACGCAACGTTATTGCATAACAGATTAGTCCATCTTTCCCTAATTATTGTAATCGGGTTCATCGCTTACTCCAATACCTTTCATGCGTCATTCCATTTTGATGACTACTCCTTCATCGCAAACAATCCTGCAATCAAGGATCTTAGCTTCTTTATCGATCCTTCAAAGACAAAAGAGCTAACTGGCCCCCTCAGATACAATCTAAAAAACAGGTACGTAGGCTTCCTGACCCTTGCCTTGAATTATAAGACCAACGGATTAGACGTCGTAGGGTATCATGCCTTCAATCTTGCTGTCCATTTGACAAATGCCCTGCTTGTGTATCTGTTTACCGTCATGAGCCTGTCAAAGCCTTTTTTGAAGAGGTCGTCCCCTGAAAGCTTCCCAGGGCTGGTTGCGCTTTTTGTTGGGCTCTTCTTCGTCTGCCATCCTGTTCAGACGCAGGCAGTCACCTATATATGGCAGAGGGTTACTTCCCTCGCAACCCTGTTTTATCTACTATCGATTGTATGTTATATCAAGTCAAGACTTGCTAAGCTACACGTTATAAGCTATTCCCTATTGGCTCTCTCAATTATCTCCGCCGTGCTTGCCATGAAGACAAAGGAGATTTCATTTACCCTTCCAGTCATTATCACACTTTATGAGTTCATGTTCTTTGAAGGGAAGATGGAAAAGAGGATTCTTTTTCTGATACCAATTATTCTGACAATGTTCATCATTCCGTTAACTCTTTTAGGGGTGGGCAAGCCCATTGGAGATGTGATAGGGGATGTAAGTGAGGCAACAAGGGTTCAGACAACCATGTCGAGGTGGGATTACCTGTTTACCCAATTCAGAGTGATAGTTACCTATATAAGATTACTCTTTCTTCCCATAAGCCAAAATCTTGATTACAACTACCCGAGCTACCATTCATTTTCAAGCCCTAATGTCTTTTTGTCCTTTCTGTTGCTTTTATCAATATTTGCTCTTGGAGTTTATCTGTTTTACCGCTCACATACTGCTGTTCACAATTCACCTGCTCCGTACCCCCTGCCCCGTGTAAGTCATAATCTGCCTGCTGCTCGCCTGATTGCCTTCGGCATCTTCTGGTTTTTCATAACCCTTTCCGTCGAATCAAGCGTCATTCCGATAGCAGATGTGATCTTAGAGCACAGGGTGTATCTGCCCTCAGTAGGGGCGTTCATTGTGATAATGACTTGTATATTTATGGCTATAGCTAATAAATGGCATGAATTAGGTAAAGCACTTATAGCAATGCTAAGTATAATCATAGTTATTCTGACGGGTGTGACCTTCGCAAGAAATACCGTATGGCTTAGTGATATAAGTTTATGGAGAGATGTTACCAAAAAATCGCCTGGTTGGACAAGATCTCATAATAATCTTGGAATGGCATATTTAGAAGAGGACCGCCTTGATGAGGCAATAAATGAATTCATCACCGCATTGAAGTTAAAGCCTGATTATGCGAAAGCGCGTCATAAGCT
>CAZNTS010000334.1:0-7618 GCA_964576045.1 uncultured Nitrospiraceae bacterium
GATGAAAAATTGGACGAGCTCAGTGAATTCCTTGTTGAGGAAAGTGTGGACGCGAATAGGAAGATCCCCACGGGTTGGTTAATACTTTTTTGGGGCCTCATTCTCTGGGGCATTTACTACGTGGCGGCCTATACGCCTGCCATCAGTGGGTGGAGCCAGGTAAACGCTTACGAAGAGTCCATAAAAAAGTAAGTCTTGCAGAAACGTAGTAAGGATAGCTGGAGCGTGTCCTGCTTAAGGAGGACTGAATGGATATATCGATCGTCGCCACAATCGGGTTTACCAGCGCCGCAGCAGTCGGGATAATTTACCTCTTTTTTGCAATGAGCAGAAAGAAGTAGCCTTTGCGAATCACGCAACGGCAGAGACGGCTCGAAGCCTTGTACCGAAGATGTTCTTTTAGTAAGTGTAGTGCAACGGGGTGAAATATAGACAGGGGGGAAGGGATGACGGAACTCTCTTCTCCCTATCCGCGTAATGAGAAAATGAAGGCACAGGCAATCGCATATCTTGTTTTCGGAGTTACACTTGTCATACTCTTTGTCGTTATTATCGCATTCTACTATTCGAGGAAAAGACATAAGAAGGTCGAAGAGGTAAAATACAAGTTGTTCGAGGATGATGATTAAAGGCATCTTGCCTTGGCGGCGTCTTGTAGAGACCCTCCAGGCAGTTCTCATTCTCGGGCTACCTTTTCTGAAAATTAATGATGAAAGCGCGTTACGGTTTGACATTCCCTCCCTGAGACTTTATGTTTTCGGCATCAGCCTTTGGATGGAAGAGTTTTTCATAGTAGTTGTTGCCATAATCTTCCTGACCCTTCTAGCCGTTCTTATAACACTGCTTTTCGGCAGGATATGGTGCGGCTGGCTCTGCCCTCAGACGGTTATCGTTGACTTTACGCACATCGTGGATAAGGCACTCCCGAATAGACGAAATTACAAGCTTTCATCCCATATCGTCACTTTTGTGGTAAGTGTCGTGGTAGCGGTAAGCCTTATCTGGTATTTTGTCTCTCCCTACGAATTCTTCGGACGGCTCTTGGCTTGGAAACTAGACAACATCATTTGGGGATTCTGGAGTGTCCTGACGGTTATTTTGTTTCTCAACTTTACCTTTCTGGGTCAGAGGTTCTGCGCTACAGTATGTCCCTATGCGAAAATGCAGAGCGTCCTTTATGACGACAAGACACTTATCATCGCCTTCGATCCCGAGAGGAGGGAAGAGTGCATGGACTGCATGGCCTGCGTCAGGACTTGCCCCGTTGCGATAGACGTCCGAAAGGGTCTACATGGAGCTTGCATAAATTGCGCCGAATGTCTTGACCAATGCACTGAAATGACAGTGAGAACAGGGAAAAAAAGCCTGATCGGTTACTCCTTTGGCTTGCCCGGGACCGGCGGAAGAATCCTCAGACAAAATGTGGTCATGATCAGTGTTGCAACGGCTGCATTCTTTGCATTCACACTCTACCTCTTGTTTTCAAGGGTTACTGTGGATATGATGGCGATGCCGAACCAGAACTTTCCTCCGCGAATTGCAGCTGGAGGATTGGCGGTAAATTCCTATTTTCTCTCGTTGAAGAACTTGTCAAACGTCGATGTGTCATTGCACTTCACTGTGGGGAGGGAAAAGGACAAGGCCTTAGTAACGCCTGACATCATTTTTCTTAGAGCTGGGGAATACCGAAAGGTTCCTGTGTTCGTGAGAATCGATATAGCTTTCCTGAAAGACGGTGGCATTGACCTCACCGCCGAGTTCCGCAAACATGATAAACTTATAGAGATGACAAAGAGAGTTCCTTTTCAGGTACCGGAGTCATAATGAAGACCCTGATTGTAATAATCGTATTTGTAGTCCTCTTGTCCGTTGCAGCAGTCATCGTCATCGGGTCGCGAACTTTTGAAGGAATTGTTACGGATAGACCCTATGAGAAAGGTCTCTCCTGGGATAAGTCCCAGATTGAAAAGGCCGAATCGGGACTGAGTGTTGATATTTTAACAAAATTCTTTACAACAGGGCACAATGAGATCCTATTTTCGGTGATCGACAGTGTAGGCAAGTCCCCCGTGGATGCACGTGTCTATGCTCTAATCAGCAGGCCCTCATCGTCTGCATATGACAGGACATTCGATGCCCTGGGACCAAAGGATGGAGTCTACGCCGCATCTGTCGATTTCCCTCTCTATGGCTACTGGGACCTGAAGATATGCGTGACCAGAGGAGGAAAGAGTGTGACGTTCGACAATAAGATATTTGCCCAGAAAGGGGGATCGCCGCATTAGCGATTTTGACGTTAGCGTTACTCTATGTCGACATTCACCTGTAACCATTGTCTTTTGACCTTTCCCGAATGGGAAGCAATCCAAGAGGAAGGAAAAGTCTTTTGCTGTAACGGCTGCCGCAGCATTTACCGCCTCATCCACTCGGAGGGACTCGATGCATTTTATGAGAAGAGGCGGTGGGATGAAACCGGCATCACCGCCTCTGTTTTGAAGGGCGAGCTTGACCTCGCACCCTTTGAGAAATATGTTAGAGACCTCGGTGGGGGTTCAAAGGAAATTGATATCTATGTGGAAGGCATACGCTGCGCATCCTGCGTCTGGTTGAATGAAAAGATCCTTTCTAGGATAGAAGGCGTCAGCAACGTACGGGTCAACTACGCTACACACAAAGCGAGGATCATTTGGGACGAGGACCGCACAAGACTCGAAGAGATACTGAGAAGGATTCTCTCCATAGGATACCGCCCGAAGCCTTACAGAGAACCGGAACAGATCAGTATCAGAAAAGCCGAGATCAAGGATCTCCTTCTCCGTTTCGGCACTGCCGGATTCCTTTCATCCCAGCTCATGATCTACAGTATTGCCCTTTACGCTGGATATTTCCAGGGGATCGACAGCCAAATTAAACGCAGTCTTGAAATTATTGCGATGGCCATCACAACCCCTGTCCTCTTCTATTCGGGGATGCCTTTTATTAGAAACACGGTAAGAGGGATGAAGCACCTTCATTTCACAATGGATTCGCTCATTACCATGGGCGCCGGTTCAGCTTATGTCTATAGCATAGCTGAGATCTTCAGAGGTGGAGAGGTATACTTCGATACGTCGGCAATGATCATAACGCTTATCCTGTTGGGCCGGTACATAGAGGCCACTGCAAAAGGCAAAGCCTCCGAGGCCCTTGAACGCTTGGCTGAATTGGTTCCGAAGAGCGCGACAAGACTTATCCCGCCACATGAGGCTGGCCATGTGATCCGAGAGACCGTGGATGTCACTTCCCTAAAAATCGGCGACCTAGTGGAGGTCAGGCCCGGAGAGAGGATTCCTCTTGACGGTACTGTGACCGAAGGTGAGTCGGAAGCGGATGAATCCCTCCTAACCGGTGAATCAAAGGCGGTTTTGAAGATTCCGGGATCGGAGGTGACGGGAGGGAGTATCAATCTTTACGGCACTCTCATCTTTGAGGTAATACGAACTGGGAAGGACACGGTCCTTTCTCATATCATACAAGCTGTAGAAGAGGCGCAGGCCAGGAAACCGAGGATACAGATTGTTGCGGACAGGATTGTCGGCTATTTTGTGCCGTTTATACTGATAACCGCTCTCGCTAGTTTTCTTCATCATCTCTCGCTAGGGACCCCGGCGCATCATGCCTTGATGACGAGTATTTCTGTCCTCGTAATCGCATGTCCCTGCAGTTTAGGTCTGGCGACGCCCCTTGCTGTCCTCATGTTCACTGTTATGGTATCTTCGAAAGGGATTCTGATCCGCAGCGGAGAGGTGGTCGAAAAGACAAGTGGTGTCGACCATATAATTCTGGACAAAACAGGTACGGTGACGGTCGGAAAACCAATACTTAAGGATGTCACTGTAATGGACGAGAATCAAGACACTGAGCATGTTCTTTGTCTTGCCGCATCCCTTGAACGTATTTCCGAGCATAGCATAGGGCAAGCAATAGCTACCTCCGCTCAACCTGTCTTTAGTGTTGCCCAGTTCAGGGCTCTTCCCGGCAAAGGTGTCGAAGGCTTTGTTGATGGGAAGAGAATTTTTATCGGGAACCGAATTCTTATGCTAGAGCATGACCTTGAATTGCCTCTAGATACATCTTATGATGAAGACATCAGAGATCTCGAACAGAGAGGGGATACGATCATCTTCATGGGCTGGGACGGAGTAGTGAGGGCATTTTTTGTTATTTCCGATGTTGTAAGAGACGAGGCAAAGGAAGCAATACGGGAGATCAAAAACATGCATTATTCCCTGTCTTTGGTCAGTGGAGACAATGCTGCCACTACCGGATCGATTGCACGCAGGCTCGGCATCGAGCATTTCATTTCCGAGTCATCACCGGTGGCGAAAAAAAGGGTGGTTGCGGAGATGCAGGTCAGGGGTGACAGGGTGATCATGGTAGGTGATGGCATTAACGATGCCCCGGCCCTTGCTGAAGCAACGGTAGGTCTCGCCATGGGCAGTGCAACGGACATTGCGAGAGAGAGCGCCGATGCTGTTCTGGTTAGAAGTGACCTGAGACTCGTCCCCTATTTCATCCGCGTCTCCCGGCAGACCTTCAGAATTATTAAAGAGAATATCTTTTGGGCTTTTTTCTATAACATGGTTGCTATTCCCTTGGCATTTACTGGTGTACTCCATCCTATCATCGCGGCAGGGGCCATGGCCGCAAGCTCTCTTTTTGTTGTGGGTAACTCGCTGAGGATCAGAAGGTGTGGACGCTAACATTCCTTATCTTCATATCTATAGTACTGGGTGTTGGGGCATGGCTTTTCTTTATATGGTCGGTGAAGAGCGGACAATACGATGATGTGGAAGGTCCGAAATACAGGATGCTCGATGATGAAGAGCCGGATGAGGAGAAGAAAAAAACTGAGGATAAAAGGGCGTGAAGGACACAGCCGGGGCAGAAGAAACAATCTTTTTTTTGATCCTCGTTTTCGCGCTTTTTGTTATCTTTGTATGGGTGACAGAGACTTCCTCCCAAGCTGCGGATCAGAGGAGCAAGGCGGACTGCGTGATAAACAAGGGACCTTGTTTGAAAAAAGCGGGCGATGTTGAGGTATTGCTCGATATCAACCCAAAGCCCATCCGGGCAATGAGGGAGCTTTCTTTCTCCATAAGGTTCAACCCCGTGCAACGCCCCTTGCCGGAAAAAATCAATATTGATCTTGCAATGCCGGGTATGTTTATGGGCATTAACATCGTCTCCCTCGGAAGACAAGCACAGGGGCTCTATTTAGGGACTGGCATTATTCCCAGATGTTCGAGCGGAAAGCGGCTTTGGAAGGCAACCGTACAACTCCTTGACGGTGGAAAGGTCGATTTCTTCTTTGATGTCGTCTATTGATTCTATCTACATCATGATCTTTATCTCAGGTCTCCTTGGTGGTTTTGGCCATTGCATCGGGATGTGCGGTCCCATCGTGGCCACCTACTCGGTGGGCCTGCCCCGTCATAGTCTCAGACCACACATCTTCTATAACCTCGGAAGGATTGCCACATATAGTTTCCTTGGAGGAATAATGGGGGTGACGGGTTCCTTTGCCAGTGTTGTAAAGTCCATTGAGAGGTTTCAGAATATTTTCCTAGCAGTGGTCGGACTATTGATGGTCCTTGTAGGCCTTTCGAGTATGGACCTCTTCTCCTTGTTCGGAAAAAGAAAGGACCGGAATGTTGGAGCAACTTCGCCTATTCTCTTTGCCGCTGCCTACCTCTCCCGACTGATAGGTCACATAACAAATGTCATTATTGAAACAAGGAGCGCCGGCGCCTTCTTTCCGGCTGGACTGGTGCTCGGATTTATTCCCTGCGGATTGCTTTATACAGCGCTTATTGCCGCAGCTGGGGCGGGGGCGGCTTCGGAAAGCAGGTTGGAAGGCTTTCTTCATGGCTTCTTGCTGCTGTTGCTCTTCGGGATTGGGACAGCTCCTGCACTCTTTGTCGTGGGAGGCGTAGTTTCACTGAGGAGTGAACAACTGAGGGTAAGGCTTTACAGAGCAGCGGCAATGATGATGGTGCTTGCCGGGGTCCTGTATGTATATCGTGCGATCAGACACTAAGGATTTCGCCTGGTTGAAAGCGGACTATCTGAAATCAACTCGGCAAAGGCATGTAAAGAATTTCTTTCAAATTTACTATCCCTGCGCCGAGAGCGCAGGGCGTTTAGCCAATTTGATGCCGCATTCCGCACCAGAAATTCTCAATACAAAGTAAGCGGAACGATTCATCCCTGTGCCAAGAGCAACAGGGAGTTCTCGTGATTCATTAAACAGGACACCCCTTCACCCTTCTTTCCTCATAGTGCTTCTTATAGGTAATTCTCGCAATTACCCTTCCAATAAATCCCCATGATTATCAAGTCAACAACCATGCCTACCGCTATCTCAACAATAGTGTCGTAAGGCCCTACGCATACAGGAACAGGTGAATTACCACCCTTGCCTCTTCGCCTCCACGGACTCACAAGGGAGTCTTCCCATGTTGTTCCTTGCCGTCTGCCATGCTATGGCCAGGAAAAACACGGCTACTGCCGCGGCAGTAGGGTAAAAATGGGAAAAAAGTTTCTCTACATCTTTTTTCACAGGGTAATAGTATTGAATCGCTTTATCGCGATACTAAGGAGCGGGGGCCCTTTAATCACTAAAGATATCCTTATTAAAGGATTCTCGCCTTCAAAGGCTTCCATGCTGTTCAAGGAGTTGCTCAAAAAACGCTTTCATGCCATTGAATGCAGCATACATCAGATATCTTTCTGCAGTTAATGTTAACTATAAATATCGTAACTGCAAGGACATATGAAGATATTGACAAGACCGAGGACATCTAAGGGATAAATGTCGTGCGGTCGTAACCTGTAAAGCGTTTCTCGCCAGACAAAAATATCAGCCGCAGCATAATAGCCACAGTTTTGAATACAGCATTGTAGTTAGTACTGTAATCAATAAATATTCCAGCTATGCATTGTTTAGCCAGTCAAGAGAAGATGGGGGTTTCGTGACTGGTGCCTTACGCGTGCCAATCTTCCCACTCCACGGTACCCTTTGGCCAATGTTAAACCAGGCAGGAGGGCATATTGATCGACTAATCCATGCTTAAATGTGGACATGCATGTAAAGCTACTTGTTCACCTTCGCGCTCCTTGGAGCGCAGAGTTGAAAAGACATTCTAGAGAGTACCCGGGATATACTGCAAATCAACGTTCTCATCAATAAGGATAACAAAAGAAAAATATCAGAGACAGCGCACAGAGGAACCAGAGTCCGGGTGAAACCTCCCCTACTCTCCCCGACAATGTTTTTATCAGAGGATAGACCACAAAACCTGCAGTCATCCCAATCCCGACATTATAGGTGAAGCACATGAGGATTATGATGGTAAACACAGGTATTACCTCTGTCAAATCGTCAAACGGTATTTGCTGGATCGGCGAGAGCATGAGCATTCCCACGATGATGAGCGACGGACCATAAGCAAAGGCTGGCACCGCCGTAAAAAGCGGGGCAAAGAACAGAGCGCTCAGAAACAGAAGTGCGGCAACGACTGCGGCAAGCCCCGATCGCCCTCCTGCCGATATGCCCGCCGCTGACTCGATGTACACG
>CAZNTS010000335.1:0-4240 GCA_964576045.1 uncultured Nitrospiraceae bacterium
GGGTTTGATACTCATCAGCCATTTGATCTTTGACATCGTGCAAGGTTTTATTGAGTTCACTCATGACTTTTCCAATTGTCCTCCCCAGCTCTGGAAGCCTCTTAGGCCCGAAAACTATCAGGGCGACAATAAGAATAAGTAAGATTTCTCCACCACTCATCGATTCATCTCTTCTTATGACGTTTCATTATAACCTATTTTCGTCAGTCTCCGGTATGTCCCGCGCGACTAATCAATTATGATGACGACCCTTCTAGGGTTGAGTCACTCTCCAATGGCATACACGCTTTTCTCAGGCATCTGGCATCAGAAATTCGTAGAAGATAATTACTTTAGAGTAATCTGTAATTCAGTTAGAAGCGCAGCATAAGACAACGGCAGCAGGCATTTTTTTTAGCTCGTCACTTTGTAAGCATAATACATCCTGAAGTATAATATAATCTAAAATGTTATCGCCTGTTACACTTGAACACCTTATCCGGACTTACGGATATGCGGCATTGTTGATCGGTACGTTCTTTGAGGGCGAAACCATCTTGATTATCGGAGGGCTGACTGCACACTTGGGGTACCTGCAGTTGCCATGCGTGATGGTTGTAGCGTTTATTGGCAGTTTTTCGGGAGACCAGGTCTTCTTTTTTATAGGGCGGGCACGCGGTAGAGATCTCATTGCACGTTATCCCGGCTGGTGCTCCCGCGTCGAAAAGATTCATCGAATTACTGAGCGGTACCACAATGTCATTATGCTCGGGTTCAGGTTTGTATATGGCATCCGTATCCTAACCCCGATTGTAATCGGCATCAACCGTCGAATCAAGGCAAGCCGGTTCATTATTCTCAATGCCGTTGGTGCAGTGCTGTGGGCAGTCCTCGTGTCAGCGGGGGGCTATCTCTTTGGTGCCGCTCTCGAGGTCGTAATAAAAGATATTAAGCGATATGAAATGGAAGTAATTCTTGGGACTCTGCTTATCGGGGGAATCTTCTGGACTATTCACTATCTGAGAGAGAAGAAGACGAGAGGTAGTTGAGGGTCTACTGAAAAGCTGCTTTGTGGTTGTAGGATACTGCGGGGTCTTTTATAATATATGTATCATTCGACGTTAAACCATGAAGGAGTAATCATGCTCAGGGCAAAAGATATAATGACTAAAGATGTGAACGTTGTCTCACCTGACACCACCGTTGGTGAACTGGGAAGATTGTTCATCGAAAAGGAAATAAGCGGAGCGCCGGTGGTGGATGCAGATGGCACGCTGATCGGCATTGTCACGGCCAACGACCTCATCAGCAAGAACAGCAGGCTCCATATTCCTACGATCCTGAGGCTATTCGATGCTTTTATCCCTCTTGGCACGAGCAAGCTGGAGGTCGAAATCAAGAAGATGACCGGATCGATTGTGGCAGAGATCTGCACGAAAAAAGTGGTGACGGTTCAGGAAGAGACGCCGGTTGACGAGATTGCCACTATTATGGACGAAAAGAAAATCCATCTCCTTCCGGTATTGAAAGGTGGGACAGTTGTCGGCGTTATCGGCAAGAAGGACCTGATAAGAGGCATTGCGGGTGAGGCTCCTCAGTAACGGACCTGAGGAAACATTCAGATGTGGGGTTACCCTTGGAGGCTGGCTGAGGAGGGGAGATGTGGTCTGTCTTTACGGCGAGTTAGGGTCCGGGAAGACGACCTTCGTGAAGGGTATCGCCTCAGCTCTTGGAATTCCTGAGCGTTCGATCACTAGTGCAAGCTTTACTATCATCGCTGAATACACGGGCAGACTGAACGATATGCCTGTGCCTTTCTACCACATCGACCTATACAGGATCAGCGCTGCGGATGAGCTTGATTCCCTCGGTTTGGAAGAGTATATTGGTAAAAACGGAATCTCGGTAGTTGAATGGGCGGAGAGGATGGTGGGCATGGAGGACTGCATCTCTGTGAAACTTGAGATGACTGGAGAACAAAAAAGGGAGATCATTATCGCGGGGACTGATGAAACGGATCGGCATAATCTGTAAAACCGGGCGGTTGGAACTGCTTGAGATAATGAAGGAGTTCCTACCCTGGCTCAGGGAAAGGGGAGTTGAGTTCTTTGTCGATATAGAGACAGCGCAGTATATCAATATGAAAGGGTATCCACGCTCGGAGATTCCTTACCTTGCCGAGGCGGTCGTTGTGTTCGGAGGTGACGGGACCATGCTCTCGGTTGCGAGGATAGTCTGCGAAAAGGACGTCCCCATCCTCGGTGTGAATCTGGGCGGTCTCGGATTTATCACAGAGGTCCACAAAACCGAGATATTCGATGCGATGGAGGAAGTGCTTTCGGGCAAGGGCCTCTTGGAGGAGCGCCTGATGCTTACTGCGTGTGTCCAGAGACACGGTGAGAAGATTGCAGAGTATACCGTCCTGAACGACGTGGTAATCAATAAGGGTGCCCTCGCGAGAATAGTCGAGATGGAGACGTTCATAGATAGGATGTACGTGACGTCTTTCAGGGCCGATGGGCTGATCGTAGCGACACCTACGGGCTCTACTGCCTATAACCTTTCGGCAGGAGGACCGATACTAGATCCCAAAATGGACTGTATCATACTCACGCCTATCTGTCCCCACACCCTTACCAACAGGCCCATTGTGCTCCCGGCCGGTGTACTGGTCGAGATCACTATGAAGACGCATGCCGAGGACGTATTCCTAACTCTTGACGGCCAGGTGGGATTTTCCCTCAGGCAGAACGATATCGTGTCCGTGGAGAAGTCACCGTTCAGGACGCGACTCCTTATTCGCCGCGAGAGAAATCCATTCCAGGTATTGAGGACAAAGCTGAAATGGGGTGAACGGTGAAGATCGCGGAAGACATAAAGGCAGTACTCGACTTCTATCGGGCCCTTGGTTTTGAGCGACTGCCGGTCAGAATAGTAAAGAGCAAGGGGTCGGGAGTTGGGAGCAAAAAGCGGCCTCAGGATCTGAACCGTCGAAGTTATAGCTCGGCATCCGACAAAGAGGCCGCTTTGAGAGGTTTGCGTGATGAGATAGGAGACTGCCAACGGTGCAAGTTGTCGAAGGGTAGGACCAACGTGGTATTCGGCGAAGGGAACCACAACGCTGCCTTAATGTTCATAGGTGAGGCCCCGGGAAGGGAAGAGGACATCCAGGCAAGGCCCTTTGTGGGGGATGCTGGCAAACTCCTCACAAGGCTTATTGAGAAAATGGGCCTCAGGCGCGATGATGTCTATATAGGCAATATTGTTAAGTGCAGACCCCCCCTCAACCGGGACCCTGAGGATGATGAGACAGGGATGTGCATCCAGTTCATACGGAGGCAGGTGGAGATCATCGCTCCGAGAGTGATTGTCTGCCTTGGACGCATAGCAGCACAGACCCTCATCGGAACAAAAACACCCATTACACGCTTGCGAGGAAGGTTCTATGAATATAACGGGATCCCTATGATGGCCACATTCCATCCCGCGTATTTGCTCAGAAATCCGAAGGAGAAATGGACCGTGTGGGAGGACGCACGGAAGGTTATAGAGAGATTGGACAGAGGATGATAAAGCCACTTTGGGCCCCATGGAGGCTCCAATATATCGTATCGAAGAAGGGACCTGAATGCATTTTCTGCAAGGAACCGAAGGAGGACCGTGACCGTGAGAACCTCATCCTCCGAAGAAGCAAGCTCAGCTTTGTCATTATGAATCTTTACCCTTACAACAATGGCCATCTGATGGTAGTACCATACAGACACGTGTATTCTCTTACGGATTTGAACGACGATGAGCTCCTGGACATAATGAATATGAATCAGCTTTGTATAGATTGCCTGAAGGAGGCATTCAGGCCCGAAGGCTTCAACATAGGCCTTAATATTGGCAAGGTTGCTGGAGCCGGAATCGAGGAGCACCTGCATTTCCACGTCATTCCAAGATGGGTTGGAGATACCCATTTTATGGCTGTGCTTGGAGAAGTTCGAGTGATCCCTGAACACGTGCTCAGCAGTTATGACAGGCTCGGTCCTCTTTTTAATAAAGACAGGTAACCATCGAGCGCTTACCTCTTGACTCCAGGTATTTTTTGTCTCGTACGGTAGGCACACCCCCTTCTCTTGTTGTAGCGCAATTCAACTTCTTGCATGCAACGAATTACACGAATATGCAACCAATTGCATGATCGCGCAAACGTCTCCTAGCATAATCCTGAAGAATAGATGAGTTTGATGGTGGAACAATATTTGCTGTTTACGTG
>CAZNTS010000336.1:0-5325 GCA_964576045.1 uncultured Nitrospiraceae bacterium
TATGAGCTTGTGTGGCCTTACTTTTACCCGTCTTAGTAAGTACATGAAATATACTTCAGAAACATTAGATGAAAAATCTTTGGCAATATCTTGTCACTTGATTGAAGGGTGTGTGCTGCTCAGACATCACAATAAAACCGGCAATGGTTTCAAGATGTTCACTTAGTCCTGTAATGCTGGCGTGGAAGACGGGTTTTATTCTTCTGGCGGCAACTTTTAAATATCCAAATAGGCATGCGGTTAGGTTGTCGGGTGAAGCCATCATGTGCCAGTTAACTGCTGACAGAAAATTTCCACCCGGCTCTCATTTGTCATTCTCCGGGCATTAGCATAAAATACTGTCATGGTGAATAAAGAATCCATTCTCTCTTTCTTCCGTGAAATAACAGGGAAACCCCTAAACTTCAAAGAGATTGTTTCCCTCATGCGCCTAAGCCATCCCGAGGCAAGGGCCTTGAAGCGACTGCTCAGACAGATGACAAGAGAAGGTGACATTGTGATGACACGTAAAGGTCTTTACGGTCCCTCCGAAAACATGAACCTCATGACGGGCCGTTTTGAAGCCCACAGAGACGGTTATGGTTTTGTAATCCTCGAGAGACCTGGCGAGAGGGATATCTTTGTTCCCGCCCGCTGGACCATGGGAGCCATGGATAACGATAGGGTAATTGTAAGGATTGAGCTGCGGCAGAGGCGGGAAGGCAGGATCATTAGGATCCTTGAGAGAGCGACCACGAGAATTGTTGGGAGGCTCGATGTCACGAGAGAGGCGTCATACGTGAGACCTGTCAGCAAGTCCGTTCCCTTTGACATGTACGTATCACCAAGGGACAGAGGTAAGGCGCATCATGGGGACAAGGTGGTGGCTGAAATACTGAGTTATCCTACGGACAAGAGACCTCCGTCGGGCAGGATACTAAAGGTGCTCAAAAGACCCGAAGATCCCCGATCTGAGGTTGACGCCATTGTCGATGAGTTCAGCCTTCCAAAGAGATTCCCGAGGGACGTCAGCGAGGCAGCAAAGCTCCTTTACACGCAAATGCCCCATCTTGCCATTGCACCCTCTCCAAAGGGCGGTAAGGAGGAATTAAGAGAGGTTAGGAGGGGCTTAGAGCTGAAAAGAAAAGACTTGCGCAATCTTCCGACGGTCACAATTGACGGAGAAAAGGCAAAGGACTTTGACGACGCGGTCTCCATAAAGCTCATGGAGCATGGATACAGACTATGGGTGCACATAGCAGACGTCGGTTTTTATGTCGGCTGGAATTCGCCCATTGATGAGGAAGCAAGGAAAAGGGGGACGAGCATATATTTCCCCGACAGGGTCATCCCTATGCTCCCCAAAGAGCTTGCCGAGGATCTCTGTAGCCTGAAGCCAAAGGTGGACAGGTTTTCCTTTACTGTGGAAATTGACTTTGATCGGAATGGAGAGAGGCTAAACGCAAAGTTCTATCCCAGTGTCATCAGAAGCGATGAGAGGATGACGTACACATCCGTCAGAAAAATTCTCGTTGATTTGGACACGGCTGCACGTCAGAAATACAACTATCTTCTTCGTGAATTCGAGTTGATGAATGAACTGTGCGGCGTCCTGAGACGGTGCAGGCTTGCAAGAGGCAGTCTTGACTTCGACCTTCCCGAACCCGAGGTGCTTCTGGATATTCAGGGCAGACCTGAGGCCATTCTCAGGGCAGAGCGAAACCTCGCCCACATGATCATCGAGGAGTTCATGATCGCAGCCAACGAGGCGGTAGCTTGGCACCTTGAATCCCTTGGAGTCCCGAGTTTATACAGGATACACGAAAAGCCCGATCCCATGAAACTGGACGAGATAATGAAAATCGTTCACCCAGCGACAAAATTGAATAAAAAATCATTGAAGGCGGAGGACTTTTCAAGGTTGCTGACTGACATAAAGGGGTCTACGGAAGAAGAAATAGTTAACTATATGATCCTAAGGAGCCTTAAGCAGGCACGGTATTTACCCACGAATGTCGGTCATTTCGGCCTCGCCTCCACGTGCTACACCCATTTCACCTCGCCCATAAGGAGGTATCCCGACCTCGTTGTCCACAGGATATTAAGAGAGGTCCTAGCGAAGAAGCGCCTCTCCAACAAACGGACAAAGGAGTTGGAAACCGTCCTCCCTGACATTGCCTTTCATTCCTCAAGGATGGAGCGTTTCTCCGATTTTGCAGAGAGGGAAGTACTTGACGCCATGAGAGCATGGTTCATGAAAGACAAGATTGGATACGAATATGGGGGAAAAGTGGTCGGAGTCACCCCTTTCGGCCTAAGGGTCAGGCTGGAAGATTATTACGTTGAAGGATTTATTCATGTATCCTATATCACAGACGACTTCTACCGATATGACGAAAGAGCCGTGGCTCTCTCCGGAATGAATACGGGCAGGACGTTCAAGATAGGAGATATTCTCGATGTGCGGATCGACAAGGTCGACATGGACGAAAGAGAGATACTGTTCAGTATAACTTCACATCACCCTGAGAGGAGACGGTATTCCGGCATACCATGGCGTCACTGAAGCAGACCCTTGATGCGTTCTACATGCAATATAACTTCCGGGAGCGTCTCCTCTATGACCCCATTGAATTCCCCCATCGATACAAAACCCGGGAGGATATCGCGGTCTCCGGTTTTGTCGCATCCTGCTTCGCGTACGGTAAAGTAGCCCTATTCAAGCCGGTGGTTGCAAAACTCCTCTCGCTTATGGGAAGTCATCCTCACTCTTTTCTGATGGATTTCACTGTGAGAAAGCATGGAAAGTACTTTAAGTTTAAGTACCGCTTCAATGAATCCGAAGATATTCTCTGCCTCGCCTATCTCCTCCATGTTGTCCTTAAGAAATATTCATCACTCGAAAATGCGTTCAGCAGTCACTATTCCCCGGGAGACTCCGACACCGGCAGGGCTATTGCAGGATTTGTGGATGAAGCCATGTCCGTTGATACCTCCCCCGTATACGGGGAGGACATTCATCCCCGCGGGATAACCCAACTCTTTCCCTCACCTGTGAAAGGAAGCGCCTGCAAAAGAATGAACCTCTTCCTAAGGTGGATGGTAAGGGACAGGGACATCGACTTCGGTATCTGGAAAGACATTCCCACAAACAAGCTCGTGATACCCCTGGATGTGCATATTGCCAGGATATCGCGGTGCCTCGGCCTCACCCGTCGTTCATCAGCGGATTGGCGAACAGCGGTCGAGATCACGGAGGCTCTGAAAGAACTCGATCCCGCTGACCCCCTTAAATATGATTTTGCCCTATGCCATCATGGCATTTCAGGGCTCTGCAAGTCCAGGGGCGGCCCCGCGTGCAAGGAGTGCGTATTGAAATAAATACCCTTTCGCAACACTCTTTAGGTGCACCTTTTTTTACGTACCGTACTGTATAATTTTCCTCCTGGGAAAGTGTTTCCTTGAAATCTATCACGCCCCTATCCGAGCACGAACCATATCAGGAGTGACCGCCCTGACCCACTGTGCAGACCCCCTCCGAAACAGTTCCGGCCATATCAAAGAGGGCTTTTTCTCAAAAATCGTTTCCGCGTCTGCCGACACCACATACCAGTCTCCACGTGCGATCTCCCTTTCAAGCTGTTGAGCGCCCCAGCCTGCATACCCTGCATAAAGGCGGAACTTCCTACCGGCATCCTTCTTGCCGATCATATCGATAAGAAGTGCCTTGCTTCCGCTAACATAAACATTGCCAAGCACCTGATAAGAGTCTTCCGGCTTTGTGGAGGATCTGACAAGCATGAACATCTGATCCGTCCGGACCGGACCACCGAAAAAGACGGTATCCGGCCGGTTCTTAAGAACGTCGATCTCGGGGAATATACTGGAAAGCGTCGTCTCTGTCGGACGGTTGATAACCAAACCCACAGTCCCTCCCGGCCCATGGTCCACCAAAAAGATGACAGCTTCAGAAAACCTCGGATCCTCCATGTTCGGACCAGCGACAAGAAACTTCCCCTTAGAAAGATCCGCGTATGCGAAGAATCTACTAGGTGTGGCTGCACTGGCCAGTATGGGAAGAATGAAAGGAGTCTGTAATCCTGAAAGGGTCGAATTGCTCGGGAGATTGTAAAAGGAAAACACAAGCGCTAACGAGGCCATTATAAAAACTCTAAAGAGCTGCTTCGGTCTCGCTAAGTTTCCTGTAACCGTGTCCTTCAATAAACTGTTGCCGCACGTACTTGACAAGGACTACCTCATAAGTCCAGCAGCTCTCTCACCACATGCAGAAGCTCTCTGGGGGAAATCGGCTTATTTAAGAAGCACACACCATCAGTAAGAACACCTGTTTTGAAGGTCACTTTGTCGTTGTAACCGCTTGTGAAAAGCGCCGCTATACCGGGACGAATCTTCCTTATCTCCTCATATGCCTCCAGACCGTTCTTCCTCGGCATTACGATATCAAAGAGAAGGAGATGTATTCTGTCCATATTGGCGACAAAGGTATCCACCGCTTCTTCTCCATCGCATGCCTCGACTACCTCGTAGCCGAATTTCTCGAGCACATCCCTTGTGAGCTTTCTCACGTCCCTGTCATCCTCGGCAAGGAGTATCGTCTCAGTGCCGCCCTTCGGCGGGTTTGCCTTCATAAACTCAGGCTTCACTGTTTCCGCCTGAATTATCGGCAGATATATTCTGAACACACTCCCTTTGTGCAGTTCACTGTATGCATCAATGTAGCCGCGATGCTGTTTGACCATTGCATAGACGAGCGCAAGTCCAAGACCCGTTCCCTTTCCTGATTCCTTAGTAGTAAAAAAAGGTTCAAATATCCTTTCTTTTGTTTTCTCGTCCATACCTTCGCCCGAATCCATCACGGATACGAGTGCGTAGGCACCAGGCTCGCCGTAGCCGCGTGACCTGCAATGGTCTTCGTTAAGTTCGACCAACGACGTCTCGATAGTTAACGCTCCCCCATTGGGCATTGCGTCTCTTGCATTCGTGCAGAGGTTCATAAGTACTTGTTCCACCTGGACCCTGTCAGCCATAACCGTCAGCTCCGGTTCCCCGATTACCGTCCTCAGCACCACATCCTCACCAATGAGCCTCAGAAGAAGACCCTCCACATTCTTCACGATCTCACAGAGATTCACAGGCTGTGGATTGATCACCTGTTTTCTGCTGAAGGCGAGAAGTTTCTGTGTCAGCTGGGATGCCCTCTCTGCAGAAGACAGTATCTCTTCGACGTTTTCGATAAGAGGGTCGTTCTTCTGCATACTTATCTGCAACATGCCTGCGTAGCCCATGATTGCGGTCAGTATGTTGTTGAAATCATGGGCAACCCCT
>CAZNTS010000337.1:0-3283 GCA_964576045.1 uncultured Nitrospiraceae bacterium
CGTAATCAGCGTGCAAGCCATCAATACGACGGCTGCACAAGTCGAGAGGACGGCCGCAGTAAACTCTACGTATGAACTCTCGTATCCTGACGGTTCTCCAGTCGTTGCTGCGAACGCAACCGTCGAGATTGTTTCAGGTCACTTTACCGTTGCTAACGAACCCCTGCTCCCCCTCAACGCCACGAGAGGGGAATGGGAGGCAACATGGGTACCGCCTCCCTCCGCGAGCACTACTCACTATCAGTTCATGCTTGATCCCACGAGACTATTCGATACGTATGGGAATGCAGGGCAAGGTCCTATGTTCTCAAGAGACTTCGAAGTGATCAAAGCGAATCTGCGACCGATTATAGTAACGAATGCGACGCGTGAGCGGACTCAGACCGCATTCATCACGATCTCGGGAGCTTACCATAACTGGATAAGCACCGCTAATTTGACCCAAGCTACAATCAACCTCACTCAACAGGGTGGGCCACAAGTCGCTCTCCCCATCATTCATTCAGGTCCGGAAACTACTACCGACTTCAAAATCCCCGTCAACGCGACGCTCGGTAACTGGACGGTGGATTATGGGATACGGGACCGGTGGAATAATTCGGCAGCTGGAAAATTTACGATTCAAATCATTCCCGCGTCACCGGTCTTCCAGGTCATCGCGCCCTCTTCAGTGGAACGTACCACGCCTTTGGAGGTCACAGGGAAAGTATCCTATCCGGACGGGACTGGCTGGAACAAAACGATTACGACGGTTATTTCACACGGCAATGAAACATGGCCTATCACGCCTAACTTTAACTCGACCACGAAGGTCTGGTCCGTCTCGTATTACCTTATGCAGAACGCTACTCTCGGGCCATACAATGTGACATGGAGCGCTTCGGATCCCTACGGAAACGACGGAGCCACCAACTCCTCCATTGTCGTAATTCCAGCACAGTTCACGATTCTGCCAAAATCTAGCAGCTCAATGGTTGTTGTGTTCAGCGATTTCGACCTTCCCGTAAATGTCACCTACCCGAATGGAACCTGGCTCCCAAACATATTTGGCAACTCGACATTTGGTAACGTTACCGCCTCCTACGAGAACTCAACCGCGGCCACATTCACACTACCCCTTGCCTACAACGAAACGAGCCAAGTTTGGCACATGTACTTTACGCCGCAACAAGGAAACTTCACCTTCTCGTTCTATGCAGTTGACCGCTTCGGGAATAACAGCACCGCCACAGACGCGTACAAGCTAACCGCGAACACTGCCGCCAATATTCTGTCGCAGAGGCTGATCACTGCGGGAGTGATAGGTGCCCTAACACCGGCGGGCGTGTTGATCTGGGCCGTTGCTACGGTTTCAACTAGGCGTAGGAAGCATAAGCCGTAGCCGCGGAGTGGGTTTAGTCGATCGTTAGCTGTCGTTCCTCGCCGCAGGTGTCGCAGTGCCACTGGAACTCTGTCGGATGAGGGCGATTAGAGATTTGCGACCAAAGTTTCTTGAGGGCTTGGGATTGTCTCGAGCAGCTGTGGCAAGGGATTTCTTCCACGATCAAGGCTCTCATCGGTCGTCGCTAACATGTCCGACCAGATGCTTAATAGGCCTCTGTAACTCGCACATTCAAGCTGTTTGCACAAGGACAAACAAACACTTCTGCCTGAGCGCTAAGGTGATTACGACAAGCATGTCTGTCTTAATGTAATCCTGGATGCACGCCCGTGCCTCGCTTTATTCGCACGCGGCAAATGGCATTTGGCGCGTGATCTTCTTCGTCCCGCACAAGCGAATCCACTACTACCCTCCGATGCTCGGGAATCGACGTAGGCAATTTCAAGATTTCAGCGGTCGAGAAGGTTGTTGCTTGGAAGCGAATCATAGTTGGAGTCTTGATAATGATCGCGTTCTATGCCTGGGCGTTCGCGGCTCATTCAATCAAGAGAACGAAGCTCTAGCAAAAGCCTAACTTAAACCAAGTCTAGGCCAAACAAAAACCGTGATCTGAACTCGCGGGCAGACTCACTTCCAAAACTTCCGCGGTAACTCTTAGCTAAGTTTTTACCGGATTAATGCAAGATCTCCCCTTCGTTCGGCAAGCCTGGTTGTGAATAATGAATTGTTAACTCCGAAAGCCAAGAAACTTCTCTTTATCGAATGCACTTTCTTTTCGATCATTGCAACCATGCTGTTCGGTTTCATGTTCTTTCACAGTTACACTTTTCATTTCCAGCAGGTGACTCTCAACGTTTACAAGAATGGAACAGAGGACTTTACAACCAACGTAACCAGCCTGGTCAGATCATTGGGAACGGTTGCGGTTTTCTCGTTGTTTTTCGGAGTCGCGACCGGTGCCTCCATCGGCCTCACATGCAACCCACACATCGAGACAGCGAATTCAACATTGGGCCCAAGTGCGTACGAGGAAGAGGTGGAGAAGCTGGGTTTCGTCGTGATCAACGAGACGGATGAAGGGACCACATATAAGCTCACAGAACACGGACGACGGTTTCTGAGAGACTACCGATTCCTCGAGAGAACCGAAGAGACCACAGTGTAAAACACGGACCTAGGACAAAGTTAACTACAAAACTTTACGCGGAACTCACGATTTGCCCGCTGTTCGGCTTATGTTTGCAGGTTGCTGCATAGCTACGTTGAGAGGAAAAACTTCTGATTCTGGGCCGGGTCCGAAGGGTTTGCTTTTGAGTACGGAGTATACGAGCAAGTGTCGGTCATTTTTCTCCTCAAGTGTTAGGGTTACCCGTGAATTGTCTTCGAGGCTAATCAGATCGACGATGTCGTTTGGTACCCTAAAATAGACGGACTTCTTCAGCCTTATTGGACGAATTGAGAGTGTCAATTATGAATTCATGCCTATTCGATTTCTTAGGAGAATGTTTGCCCCTACTTGGGTTATTCTTTGTGTTCCCTAAGCCTCCTAGGCTCGGTAACACCCCACCTACAAGAGCTGAAGTAGCAGCAAACCCTTCGGATTTTTCCCAACTCTAAGCAATTGACCAACTCTGCACGTAAATATTGTCTCAGGCGCCACGGGTGCCAATTCGAACGAACCGAACTCGGTAGACGGCTACATCCTGGGCGACGCGAACTCTCTTTCGCTAGTAAAGTGGATCAATCCCTTAATTCTGTCCGCCAGTTTAGATTTGGAATTCATTGCTGCGATGAAACACGTTGCAGACATTAGTAGAGAGGGAGTACGAGAATTTGCACTCAGATATTCCTGCAGTGGGGTTGTGAGTGATTGCGTCAAAGTCTACGAGAAAGTTGCTGGGG
>CAZNTS010000338.1:0-12442 GCA_964576045.1 uncultured Nitrospiraceae bacterium
TTTAATGAAAGATGTCTGCTCAGTGGATGCACTTTACCAAGCGCGTTTTCCTGATTTATTGCAATCTGGAAGTCAAAAAATCAGGCAAAAGCGCAGGACGGCCGATCTGGTGTGCGGGTTTTTGAGGATCAAGGTTTTAGAATGTCATGGTCTCTCACGGAGATTGTCGTGGCCGTATTCGCTCCTGCAAAAAGTGATTGGCTGTTAATCGGCAGGCCTGGGACGGTTTCTTTATGCGCTGTAGATCAATGAGCAGTAACACATCACACGCACCGTGACGATGAACTTTGAAAAAAAACCATAAAGAGAGAAAAATAGAGTTCGAATTCAGAAGGCTCTTTACATTTGTAGAGAAAAAGTGAAAGGAGAAAGTCTCATCCGTAAGAGCAATAAAGAGATCGTGCACACAGCTGTCATCGTTGAGCTGTTGAATGTCTGCCACGTGGGCAGGCTCGGCACCGTCGGAAGGGACGGCTATCCGATGGTAAAACCGCTCAATTTCGCTCACTGTGGCAGAAAGATCTATTTTCATACGGCAAAGGAGGGAGAAAAGATCGAGGATATCAAAAGGGATAATCGGGTCTGTTTCGAAATCGATCTGCCGATTGCATATGTAAAATGTACTGCCAGTCCGTGCAGGGCCGAATATCTTTACCGGAGCGTCATTATAAGAGGTAGGGCCTCGCTCATCGAAAACACAGAGGAGAAAATATTTGCCTTGAAATGTCTCATGGAAAAGTATCAGCCCGAAGGCGAATACGGCAATTTCCCCGAGGAAAAACTCCGGATAACCGGCATCGTCAGGATAGACATTGAAGAGTTGATTGGCAAAGAAAACATCGGCAAAGGCCCCATGAAAGATCAGGTGCTGAAAGCGCTTCATGATAAAGAGCGCCTGCCAATAGTTCTTGAGCAGGAACAATGAGCTAGAAAATTGAAGTTGTGACGAATATAATCGCTCTTGCCGTCACTTTGCATTCTCTGATTTTCACGGCCATAGTTCGGAACCTGTAAAATTTGGTGTTACACTCGTCTTGCACGCGAACTGCGAGAAGCAGTATCTTAACGACTATGAATGTGAACAACTGCCTTCTGTGAAGGACGATCAAACTCGGTATTTGCGAGAAGAAGAATAAAAATCGCAGGACAGGGTAAAATAAAGATCTACAGAACTCGCGTTTAAGTTATACTGGCATATGCGGAATACTATTAGGGAGGGCTGACCATGTATGCAGAAAGAGTCGGCGGGCTGAAGAGCTCGGCCATCCGCGAGATTCTAAAGATCACCTCAAGACCTGAGGTTATCTCCTTTGCAGGGGGACTGCCTGCTCCCGAACTTTTTCCGCTGAAGGAACTGGAAGCTGCCAGCCGGAGAGTTTTCTCGCGGTACGGACACCTTGCCCTCCAGTATTCTATAACAGAGGGGTTCATCCCCCTGAGAAACAAGATCGTGGAAAGCCTATCCGAAGCGAGGGAACGCCTTGAAACCGGTAATATCCTTATAACCCAGGGATCCCAACAAGGGCTCGACCTTCTTTCAAAACTCTATGTCGATAAAGGAACCGTGATCTTTACGGAGAACCCGAGTTACCTAGGGGCACTCCAGTCTTTCTGCATTTTCGAGGCAAACGTGGTTCCGATTGCCTCGGACAGGGACGGAATAGAGATTGACGCTCTCCTTAAGGCACTGGCGTGCCGACGGCCCTCGCTCATCTATCTCATGCCGAGTTTCCAGAACCCCACGGGGGCCTCTCTGTCGATGGAACGCCGGAGAAGCTTGATAGAGGTAGTGAAAGAGCATGATCTGATCGTCATCGAAGACGATCCTTATGGAGAGCTCATTTTCGAAGGTGAGCGGCTCCCCTCCCTCTTCGAGCTGGGAGGAATGAGGAATTTCGTCCATCTCAGTTCCTTCTCGAAAACCATTGCACCGGGATTGCGCGTGGCCTATATCGCGGCTGATGAGGAAACTATAAGGAGGTTAACACTTATAAAACAAGGCACGGACCTTCAAACCAACACACTTGGGCAGTTCCTCGTGGATGAATATCTGGAAAGCAGTGATTACCGTAAACACATAGAGACCCTGAGACGAACTTACAAGGACCGGAGGGACCATATGCTCTCCGCGATGAAGAAGTACTTTCCGAAGTCCATCAAATGGAACTGTCCCCGGGGGGGTATGTTTTTGTGGGCGGAGCTTCCTGATGGATGGGATACGAGGGAGATACTTCACCGCTGTCTCGATTATCAGGTCGCCTTTGTGCCCGGTCAGGAATTTTTCCCGGACGGCTCGGGGAAAAATACCATGCGTCTCAATTACTCCAACGCCGTCCCCGAGAAGATTGAAGAAGGCGTCAGGCGGATAGGAGAGGTGCTGAAAGAGAGGGGGCTCTAATGATAATATCTGCTCTACTGGGTCATATTCAGAAAGGCAGCCTCAATCATGCAATTGCACACAAAATTTGTGATTTCCGCAAGATTAACAGTCATGAGGTAATGTTTCATGATCTTTATTAAGAAAGGGCTTACCCAGTCCTGTCCGGAGATGAGATCCACAATATGGCTCCTTTTCATCTGATCATTCTGACACGCTGCGATAAAATTTCCTTGACTGACGGTATCCCCATCATCCATCGCAATTGGTGGGACAACCTCCTGCGATTCTAAAAGGATCGGGCTGCGTTCTTGAACCGCTTACGCATTTCTGGAAGGTGTCATCGTAGAAGGATGTGTTCGGAGACCCGCTGGATAGAATATGAAAAGACTGTATCCTCTGTCTTTCTAGTGTCACAGATGTCCAGAGAAGAATGTTAGTAATTGTAGTCACCGGCATATTGCATCAACGGTAGCAATGACTGAATGCAGTGATGATAACCGTCAACAGTTATTCCCCTCCTGCTCCATATTCTACTAATCCCTTTGTCTCGTGATGTCAACCTTCATAAAGTCTTCACAACTATTTGTTAAATCTATAATCAATTCTTTACAGCAAGAAATCATCAAGAAGTCGTCGGGAGGTGTTCATGAACTGTCCATATTTCAGGGAAGGATACTTCGGCATATGCGTTGCTCCTGATTCGGTTCACGTCCCTGCCATCTCAGAAATGGAGTCGTATTGTTTCAGAACACATTATAGAACATGCCCTCATTTTTCTTCTGACGATATGTCAGGAGATAACAATAGCTTCTCCCGCGTAAACGATACGAGCGACTCTCTAAGCGAGACAAAAGCTGGACGGCATTTTGCGTGGTAAAACTCGGATCCTGGAGCTGAACTTGACTGGGACGCGGATATTTTTGTAACATTAAGTTGAGGATGGCAGCTACCACCTCAAAGAACAGGCGGCGTAGCCCCTGTAATAACATATACTCAACGGAGGTATGAAAGTGATGAGAGCGTTATTCCCTTTCACAAGGGCAAGCCTTTCGACCCCTCTGCTGGACGAGTTTGACAAATTCTTTAACGAGTTTGCGAACTCATTCGGCACTACAATCAAGACACAACAAGGCAAGAACCAGAGTCCGAAGATCAATGCATACAGAAGGGACGGAAAGTACTGCATTGACGCGGCAGTACCCCTGACCACAAAGGATGACCTAGACGTTGAGATCGAGGAGAAACTTCTCAAGATCATAGTCAAGGCTCACCAGGACAATGAAGTATCCGAGAATGACTATATCATCAGGGAGATCTCAAGAGGACAAATGACAAGGGTCCTTTCCCTTGGTGATGACATTGACGTGGACTCCGCAAGGACCAGCTTCAAAGACGGGGTCCTGCACATCGAGTTCAATGCGAAGCAGGCAGAGGAAGAGAACAAGATCAAGAAACTCGTTATAGAGTAACATCCGGTAGCTGTCATTCTCCGAACTCGGTTAGACAAGAAGGGGAAGATTGTCCCCTTCTTGTCTTCATTTCTCAATAACGGAGAGATTAGAGGGCCAGCGTAATAGAAGAGAGTGACGGAACGCCTTAAAAATAAGTAAAAGTCGTCTCTTTGTCTTTCTTGAACTCACATGCGGCCACAACAAACAATTAGCATCGTCAAATGGCCTTTAGAATATCGATGAATTCCTTCAGCCGTTTACTGTCTGTGGTCTTTATCTCGATAAACTCTATCCCCGTATCATAGCGTCTTGGCATCTTGTCAGGTATTTCTGCACAATATGCTGTCCTTCCCAGAACTTGTACGGGTCTTGTGTCTTCTGGAAAGGTGATCTCCATCGGAAATCTGCCTTCAAGTCCCAGCTTCTCTTTGGTTTCCAGAAGCATCCCCCCCAGGCTTATAATCTTAACCTGACAATTCTCACGGTCGTCTAGGATAAAAGACCCCTCAGGATGGATGATGTTCACTCTGAGCCCTTCTAGTCTTGTCTTGATAGCCTCGTCTGAAATATTCTCCCTCATGAACGTGACAAAGTCATTCCCTTTTGCCGTCAAGACATCATCAAAGCTGATCCCAGCCTCATATATTGGGAACTCCATGCCATGAATCTCCTGCGTATAAGGAGTAATTCTTTCCCAGACCACTACACCCTTTAACGAAATAGCATTGTCTTCACTCTCCATCCTAAGGGTATATCTTTCTCCCATGTTTAGTCTTTTGCCCAAACTGACGGCAGCTCCGCCAAAGCCCATATTGATCAACTTAACTTCAGTAACAAACAGGATCTTGCACTGGACGTCCATCCCCTCGATCAAGAAGCGCTTGTATTTTCTTTTCTCCAGCATAGTAATATGATATCATAAATAAGGGCGAGCTGGAGAAATTTCATCTGTGGCGAGAATCCTACCCCCCCCACTTCTTTCACCCTTTTATTCACCTCCCAGGGCTTGAGCCGAAGAATGGCGGCATAGCGGCCTTCACTGATCGATAAAGCGTTCACAGACGTTACGTTAATCCTTCTTTCACGCCAGAGGCTTGAGTAACCGCATCATTGTCTTCTACGGTCTTCACCGCTGCTTAGGAACCTGAATTTCCGGGGTCGTATCTTGATTTTCACAGCATTGTCAGCGCCCTTGGACACAACACATCGTCGTGAGGAAAGTCTAGTAGTACCTTCCTGCTGCTGCTCGGAAGCCCCTAGCATTCCATAGGGTTCATTTTGGTATCTGCCCAAGTTTAAGCACCCGAAGGCCTTCATCCGGCGTGTCCGACTCCTTGATCGAAAATATGCGACTTCCCCTACAATAAGCGCCACAGCAATATCCTCCTTATCTTTTGTATTTCTCAACGAAAGTCTATTAGTTCCAGAAAAAGTTTCAACTGTCCGAGTGGGTATGCTGTCTTATGATTGACATGGAACAGGACGAATAATTAAATTAGATGGTGAGCGACGTAGTATCGAGACGTTCAGAGGTGGGGCTGAATATTCATGAAGGAACATACAGGACCAATTTCCGTCCTGTTTTCTTTTTGTGGAAGTTGCTTCCCACAATCGGTTTTTACCGTTACGTGTTCCCCATCATTTGGAGAGCAGGAGTCAAGGCAAAAAGGGGCGAATACGATACCACCGAATGGGGCAAGAGTAGCCTTGCAGTTATGAGAGCTCTCGAGGATATAGGTATCCAAATCGAGATCACCGGTGTCGGCAATTTCGCTCAATTGAACGGTCCTTGCGTGTTCCTCTCGAACCATATGAGCACACTTGAAACTTTTGTCCTCCCCATAATCATTGCCGCAATCAAACCTGTCACTTTCGTGGTTAAGGAAAGTCTTGTCAAGACCCCGATATTCAAATATGTGATGCGATCAAGAGAGCCCATCACGGTTGGCCGGACAAATCCGCGCGAAGACTTGAAGGCGATACTCGAAGGCGGTTCAGCGCATTTGAGCGCCGGCATATCGATCATCATATTCCCCCAGACAACACGCTGCCTTGTCTTCGATCCAGGAAAGTTCACCACAATAGGAATAAAGCTGGCGAGAAATGCCAATGTCCCCGTTGTCCCCCTGGCCCTGAAGACGGACGCCTGGGGCAATGGCAAGATACTCAAGGACTTCGGGAGAATGGACCCCTCGAAGAAAGTTTACTTTGCCTTCGGAGCGCCACTCTGGATCAAGCACAGAGGAGCCGAGGAACACAAGCAAGTTATAGAATTTATCGGGTCCAAGCTCAAAGGATGGTACACATAATACCAACCTTTATTCAAAGCAACCTGACAAACGCGCTCGCTGCTTGCCATAGACTTTTCTCCGCTATGCGAGAATGTACACCGAGCTTTATGCTCTCCGGTATCAGTGACGGCCGCCTGATAAGCAGCCCGAGGGCACGGTAGAGGCTGTATATCCCATGTTCATCAGAGACACCCAGCAGTTCAGGAGGGATCTCCTCCTCCGTTCTGTCGGTAATGGCACGGAACGCAAAAAATCTTATGCCATTTTCGAGAGAAAGCTTGGAAAGAATGAAAGTCTCCATGTCACACACCGGGGAAAACAATCCTTCAGGGATCATCTTCTTCACCTCTGCCTTCTTCTTCCACTCACCAAGTGTAACCACGCTTCCTTCACGTATCCCTATCGTATTCGCGAGTCTGTCGAACACCTCCCTTCCGTCATTCAGGTCTATGATCTGTACCCCCTCCCCATCAATAAAGACTGCGTTCGAAGCCCAGATCACTTCGCCTATCCTCGCTCCTTCAAAAAGCGCTCCTGCGAATCCGATTGACACCACCATATCTGGCATATGTTCCCCCAGTATGTATTTCAAAGCGTTCTCCGCGTTCCGGATTCCGATGCCTGTCAGGGTCACTAGTATCTCATGCGTAAGATATTCAGCTCGAGCGATTTCGCAGGCATTCATTTTCGTCAGCTTCGTTGAACCGATGTTTCTGACGACCTCTTTCAATTCCTGCGGAAAGGCGGAGAAAAGCGCGATTTTCAACTGCATAGACCTCCATAATCTTTAATCTACTTTATACTATTTGCACTGCGATTTAGTATAATTGATTCGTCAGGAATTCATAACGGCCTAAGGGTGATTTGCGCTATGCAGATTTGCTTCTCGCTTCTGCAGTGGATCTTTCTGATCCCTTTCATCGGCGGATCAGTGTTCGTTATTCTTTCTTTGCTCGCGGTACGTCGTTTTCTAGGTAATCCTGCATATCGCTCTCCTCACACACCTTACCAATGGCCGGCAGTCACGATACTGAAACCCTTACGCGGACTCGAGAAGGGCCAGAGGGAGAACCTGCGAAGTGCATGCATGCAGGATTATCCTGAGTTCCAAGTCGTTTTCTCCGTCCAAGACAAGGAGGATCCGGTAATCCCTCTTCTCAGGGAACTCCAAGAGGAGTTCGGTCCTGAAAGGGTCACAGCTGTTATCGGGAATGCCCATGTTGGTCCAAACGGGAAGATCAATAATCTAGTCGGCGCCTTCCAACATGTGCGAAATGATCTTCTTGTCATTAGTGACAGCGATGTCCGCCTACAACCGGACTATTTAAAGACGATCGCTGCTCCTCTGGAAAATCCTGATGTCGGATATGTCTGTACTCTCTATAAAGCCGTATCAGCCCATCGCTGGTTCGAGAAACTGGAACTCCTCACTTTCAATGCAGATTTCATTCCCAGCGTCGTTTTCGCACAACTTACTGGAGCGTCAAAGTCCTGCCTCGGTGCCTCAATGGCTTTCAGGCGCTCATCTCTAGTGGAGATGGGAGGCTTCGAGGCGCTTGCTGACTACCTCGTAGAGGATTATGAAATGGGACGGCGCATATGGTCGTCCGGCAAAAAGATAGTCATCGCTCCTTACTTTGTGGACATCGTGATCGACTTTGATAATTTTTTTCATTGGTGGCATCATCAGGTCTACTGGGACCAGAACACCCGCGCTGCACGGCCTGCAGGTTTTTTCGCCAGCATACTGACGCGATCAATACCTTTTGCTTGCTTATTCGCAATTGTCCGCTTAGGTGATACTGCTGGATTAGCTGTACTGGCTACCGCAGTCATACTCCGCCTTTCTGTAGCGGCACTAACCATGATGACATTTCGAGACCGGGAAGGGCTAAAGTCCATTGCCCTTCTCCCTCTGAGGGACTTGCTCGGTCTTTTCTCGTGGTTTCTTTCGTTTACAAAAAAAACTGTGCTGTGGAGGGGCTCTGAGTTAATACTTACTCGTGACGGTCGCCTCGTACAAAAGGGGAAAAAGTTGTGATTTGTAGGTCGGGAGAGATGTCCGGCCCCAATTGCAAGAACCGGTCAGTATAATAACCTGCATAATGCATCTTGATGAGAAGGCTTACTACGATTCATTGAGCTGGCAATTACGTATCCGACCTTAATCCGCTGCAACTTGAGAATACTGTTTCAACTACTTATCACAAAGTCTATAGCATGGTAAGGACTTCGAAGCAAGAGTCTTCACCGTAAAGAGTTTACTGAAGCGATGTCAATGCAACGCCGAGGCAGACGAGGGCGGTCCCTGCCCACCTTTGTAACGTCACTGCCTCCCTCAGGAAGAATTTGGCACCGAGGGTGCCGGTGACATAAACAAGTGCGGTAGCTGGAAAAACTAGGCTCAAATCCGCCCAGGAAAGGACAAGCAGAAAACTGAAGAAATAAATGATAGTGAACATGAATCCTGTGAGAAAGCTCCTGTTCCTCAGCATCCTACCGGCAATCAAGATAAGTTCTCTTGGCTTTATGGTAGAGATACCGCCGACTTGTTTCATTCCTCTCGTGAGGAGCACGTCATGCGCCGTGTCCGTAAGCACAATGACAGCGATCATGATAGCAGTCTTCATCTGCTCTGACCACCCTCAACCGATACCCTGTCGGCTGTGGCCACGCCCTGGCCTGTGGAGCGGATGACAAGAATGACACCGACAGCGATCAGCGTGACACCCGTCCATCTCAGCGCGGAAACCGATTCGTTCAGGAAATAGTTCGCGAAAGCGACATTGACCACCACTTCGACGGCAATAACAGGGAGAACGAAGCTCAGGTCCGTCCACGAGAGAGCGACAGTGAAAAGGGCGTAAAAGATTATCGAAAGGATAACACCTGTCCAGATCAGAGGATTCGCTATCGCCTCATGTGTCATCGCAAGGAGTGAAATGCTTGCATACTCCCCAGATGAAGCGATGTACTTCATGCCCTTGCTCAGGCACACGTTTCCGGAGGCCTGAGCCAAAACTGCCAATGCCAGAACGGCGTATATCCTTATAGTCACTGATCTCAAGTTTCCTTTTATAAATATGCCAGTATCACAGGCGGGCACGACCGTCTTCCGGTCAATTGCATGAATCGGAATCCACGAACTTTTTCCTCTTTGCGCGGAGGCGGAAAAATTCTTTTGCTTCATGGTAGAGTCTGCTCCGGTCGCCGCTGTTGAACATGGCTCGGCGCACTATCCTGAAAACCACCCTCGGCCTGAAATAATACCTCGCATAGAAATCCTCAACAGCCTCCACAATCTCCCTTCTGCTCAGCCCTGGGTACTGGATGTTCGGCAGCTGGTGGCCGAGATCATCCGTCATCTCGGAAGAGGTCAGGTACCCCTGCTCTTCCAGATAACGATAAAACTCAGTACCAGGATACGGATGGGATATGGAGACCTGTATTGTCTCTGGATCCAGGTCCATAGCAAACCGCATGGTTCTCTCTATGCTCTCCCGTGTTTCGCCGGGATGGCCGATCTGGAAATCCCCGTGCACAGTGAGCCCCAGCTTCTTGCAGTTCTTCATGAATGCCAGCGCCTGCTCCACTGTTGCCCCCTTCCTAATGTTCCTGAGTATCTTGGGATCCCCTGACTCGAAGCCTACGATTAGGAGTCGGCATCCCGCATCCCTTATCGCCCTGAGCGTTTCGTAATCTGCGGTCACCCTTGAATTACAGGACCAAGTAAACTGAAGAGGCTTCAATTTTTTGCAGACTTCTAGTACCCTAGCTTTCTGCCAAGTGAAGGTGTCATCGTCAAAGAATATCTCTCTCGCCAGCGGAAACAGTTTCAATGCCAGCTTCACTTCTTTCACAACATTGTCACTGCTACGTGTCCGCCATTGATGTCCGCTCATGGTCTGAGGCCAGAGACAGAACGTGCATTGAGCAGGACAGCCCCGTGAAGTGTAAAAGGAGACGTAGGGGTGATGGAGGTACGGAATATTATACCTCGTGATATCCAGATCGCGCTTGTAAACCTCTACTGCAAAAGGAAGGGCATCGAGGTTTAGAATAGGAGGCCGCTCAGCGTTGTGGATAATGCGACCGTCTTTCCTGAAGCTAACGCCCTCGATATCATCCAGCTTTTTGCCATTGGCGAATTCCGTTACCGAATAGTCAAATTCCTTTCTCGCAATGAAGTCGATGGCAGGTGAGGCTTCTAGGCATTCCTCTGCCCTGACAGTGACATGTGGACCGACGAAAGCCACCTTCACGTGGGGATTTGCCGACTTCATCATCTGCGCAAGCCGCACATCGCTCGCAAATCCAGGGGTACTAGTGAAGATAACCACAAAATCATAATCCCTGGAAATGCTCACCGTCTGCTCGGGTGTCACTCCGTGGGATGGAGCATCAAGGAGCCTGCTCTTCTCGATAAGGCCGGCGGGATAGGCAAGCCATACCGGGTACCAGAAAGAGGTTATCTCCCGTGTTGCTTGGTAGCGTGAACTCGCACCGCCATCGAACTTCTCGAAGGAGGGAGGGTTTAGCAGAAGAGTTTTCATGCCTGAAATGCGCGTCCGAGGCCCGCTCATGACAGGCACCTAGAATACCACTCTGCAGTCTCTTTCAGTCCGTCCCGAACAACGGATGCAGGACGATAGGACAGGAGCCGCATCGCCCTATCCACATCGGCGTAGTCATGGCGGATATCCCCTGGCTGGGGAGGCCCAAAACGAGGTGCGATCGGGCAGATAAGAATATCCTGAAGCATCCCACAGAGCTGATTAACAGTTGTGCGCTGCCCTGTGCCGATATTAATTACAGACCCTGCAAGGCCGGGTATCCGAGATGCAGCGATAGTAGCGTTAACGCAGTCTGCAACGTTCACAAAATCACGGGACTGCTCGCCGTCACCGTAAATCGTTGGGGCATTCCCAGACAGAAGTGCAAAGACAAACTTCGGGATCACCCCGGCATACTGAGACGCCGCATCCTGACGGGGACCGTAAACATTAAAATATCTTAGGGAGACTGTTTCAAGGCTGTAAAGATTAGAAAAGAGCCGGCAGTAATACTCCCCTGCCAGCTTGCTCACCGCATACGGAGATGAAATGGGCAAAGGGTCCATATCCTCGGATCGGGGAAGAACAGGACTGTCCCCATAAACCGCGGAGGAAGACGCATACACAAATCGTTTAACCTGTGCATCACGTGCAGCGAGAAGGAGGTTCAGGATACCCGTCACATTTACCTCGTGTGTCTCAAGAGGCTGCTCCACAGAGAGCGGAACTTCATGAAGAGCGGCCAGATGAATGACGTACTCAATCCCCTCCATCGCCTTGGCACAATGGGACGGATTCCTCACATCCCCTTCCGATAAATCGATATGAGCAACAAACGGTGCAAGATTCTCTCTCTTGCCAGTCGAGAAGTTATCGAGGACTCTTACATGATCCCCTTTCCCGATCAACGCCTCTACCGTGTGAGACCCAATAAAACCAGCTCCTCCTGTAACCAGATACCTTGCCATCTTCTCCCTTTCCTATAAAAAACCTTCCTTAATGACTACCCATATGAAGATGAGAGAAAATCATCTCGTGTATTTTTCACTCCTATAGGGTAACTTCACGATTCTCTATTTGTCAATTTTCCGTTTATCTTCCGGACAAATGCAATTCCCACTTGACAGGCTTTACCTCTATGGTTATCATGAAACACTGTTGTGATCCAGAAAATCCTCTGATTCCTCACCGGATCCGACGACCAGGGCATACCAAACCCGGACTAATGAATAATTAAGAGAGGAGCAAAGAAGACTAAGATGAGTGGACAGACTCAGCAGTACAAAATCCCTGCTGCAAAAATTCAATTTCTCCCCGAAGACCGTGCGTGGATCGCCGAGCGCATCACAGAGGTTCTGACTACGGGACAACTGACGTTGGGCAAGTATGGAGCGCAGTTCGAAGAGAGATTCGCACAGTTCTGCGGGTGCCGTAATGCCATAGCAGTGAATAGCGGCACCAGCGCTCTTGAAATCATCCTAAGGTCACTTGGCGTCGAGGGTAAAGATGTCCTGGTCCCCACCAATACTTTTTTCGCCACTGCCGCTGCAGTGGTGCACGCGGGTGGACACCCAGTGCTGGTGGACATGGATCCTGAATCGTTTGGCATACGTCCTGAAGACATAGAGAAACTCCTCACTTCTCATACTGTCGGAGTGATTGTGGTTCACATCGGAGGGATAATCTCCAAGCGAATGGAAGAAATTCAGGGATTGTGCCGCAGGAAAGGCATCTGGCTCGTGGAAGACGCAGCACATGCGCATGGCT
>CAZNTS010000339.1:0-4799 GCA_964576045.1 uncultured Nitrospiraceae bacterium
AAATCTAGGTCAAGAGGCCTGGACATCTTAGGATATCCGGACATATCGTAATTCAGATGATGCTCGAACGCTACGATGGCGGTACGGATTGAGGATGTGTCCAGGCCCTTGAGCTTCAGGATCGCACGCACGCCCCAGAAAGGATGCTTCTTGACTATCTTCCACTCTTCATCACTGAAGTTGGTGGGTTTGTTGAGTATTTCAGGTGGAACCTCCATCTTGCCTATATCATGAAAGAGCGCTACAAGACCGAGTTCAGTGAGGTCTTTCCTGCTCATTCCGAGCCTTTGTCCGAGTGCGACCGAGAGTATGCTAACATTCACTGAATGGTAATATGTATACTCGTCATAGTCTTTTATCGCTGTCATGCCGATGAGCAGCTCTTCTTCCTGAAGGATAAGGTCGACCATTGACTCAACAACTCTCTTCGCCTTCTTGATATTTACACGCTCACCTGACTTGATCTTGTTTATCACGCCCTTCGTGTAGGAAACCGCGTTGAAGTAGGTCCGCTTAACCACTCTTCTCAGGTCAAATTCACCTTCCTCAGCAACCTTTCTGAGAGGTCCCACGCTCAGGAATTCCACTTTCGAGATACCATCTGAAAGGGAGTCGAAGGGGCTATCGGAAAATTGTGCGTTCAGGAAGGCCTTTATGAAGACCTGCATGTCCTCAGAGGTAAGACGGCCGTCGAAGATAACACTCCCGAGACTGCGCCTCTTGAACTCTCTCATAAGGAAATCGAAGTTCAAAAGATATTCCATTGAGTACCTCACCCTGGACTCGTTCAGGTAGAAGAACTCCCCGATGACCTCAAGGGTGAGTTTGCCGTTCTGGGTTATAAGAGGATTTATGGTTGCAAGGAATCTGTCGATTGCAGTCGTGACAGCGATATTCCCCGCGTCATGAATATGGGCAGTCCGGATCGCAACCGAAATTTGGTTGATGATGTCCTTGGAGTTCTTGGCGAGTTCAACGTCTTCTTTTTCCGGTTTATCCGCCATGCTCGATCTTCTTTATTGCGGCGTTCACATACTCCTTCAGGAGCTTGTTTTTCGAATCCGTCAATTTATGAAGCGCGGAGAGGGAGTCCTTGTTTCCCATCAATCCGAGGCAGTAAGCCGCACACGCCCTGTACTCGTCGATCCTGGACTTTCTGAAGAGCGAGCGTTTTTTGAGTGCTCTGATCATGAGATCCGCCATTTCGGCATCATTCCAGTGTGCGAGTACCTCAAAGAATTCCCTCTTCTCATCAAGGCCCCTGTCGTGGAAATCCTTTGCGGTTACCTTTTCAAGAATCAGCCTCTTTGAGGTCTCCGAACCGATGTTTCCGAGCGCTCTCGCCGCCGCTTTTCTAATGGCAGGGTCGCTGTCGCTCAGACAGTCCTTGAGCGTCTGTAATGCAAGGGGGCTCTTCAGTTCTCCTAGGGCCTTGATAGCCTCTTTCCGAACCCGCTCGTCCTTATGCTTTGCAGTGCTCAATAAGTACTCGACGGCCTTTTTGTCGCCTATGTGCCGAAGTACGTAAATAATGTTCCTCACAACGTACCAGCGTTGGTCTTGGAGACCCTTTGCCACTGCCTGAATGTCTCTCTTTCCGAGACTGATAAGGATACTGATAACGATTTTTCTGCCGTGTATGCTCTCAAGCTCGCCAAGAATTGCAATAAGAGGGGCAAGGGAGTTCTTATCGAGGAACTCCATGTATTCACCCAATACGCTTTCGTCCAGGTCTACATCTGAATCAAATATCTCTCCAACGCTCTTTACAGACTCATCAGAATTTATGGAAGACATGATGAGTTTCATCTGTCGCTTGACGCTGTCGGGCGTCGTGGGATCCTCTGCGAGTTCTCTTGTCTTCTTCAAAATATCTACTACGATTCTCAAGTCCTTACGTTTCAGGCAGTACAAGAATACCTCTTTGAGGAGGCGATGGACATCGTCATATTCGGCAGCGCTTTCCGCCTGAAAGAGCATTTCAAAGAGGATCTCATAGATCTTTGGCGACTTGTCTATCAAGTCCTTTTGCATTTCCTTTACCAAGAGCTGAAGATCCTTGTCGCTCAGGTTTATGATAGCGATGTCCTTCACATCTTCAGCCTCAAACGCGGACGCGTATGCCTTGAGGACCTCGTCAGTCGTGGGTGCCTTCTGCTTCATTTCAGCCGTCACATTAGATTCGTACTCCTCATCTTCCATGAGGAAGGCATCGTCGGCCACATATTTTATATTTTGAAAGTCCTTCTCCCACAAGAGCGTGACAATGTCATCGTCAAGGACTTCTCTGTCAAAATCCAGGGCAATGATCTTGAGAAACTCTTCCAGCTCAGAAGGCGACAGGCCTTTCTTGAATGTCAGTTCTCTCAGTCCGTCTTTAAAGAAAAAAAGTGCAAGGTTGTCGTCCTTGTCCGGGTTGTAGTAAATCTGCTCGCCATTTAAGAAGATTTCGTTCTGTTTCAGCTTCATGTCCAGTTCGTCCCTGTATTCAAGAAAGTCGGCAAATCTTGAAAAAGTGTCTTCTATTGTCTTCTTATAAATAGGGTTGTTCTCGGGATACATACGTATGGTCTTCTTTGCCTTGAGAAGAGCCTGGATTATATCCTTTGCCGATTTAATGTCGTCCAATGCTTCCATGCCCAAAAATACCACAGATTCTCGTAGGTGTCAAATAATCTGAATGCGCTTGTCACGCGCATATGTCTTTATTATCATTGCTGCGACATGTAACCGCTGTAGCCGCAGGTTCCTCCATCGTATGGCCTGCACATCGCTATAAGGAAACTTCTCTCCCCTGATCTCAGCATGTGTCTTCAAAAGCACTTGGTATAGTTCTTTAATGGCATCTGGCTCGAAAGGCTTTAGAAAAAGAGGATTTACCGTGGTGTATCCTTCAGACACGTCCTGGGCTATCGTCTTTAAACTCTTACCCCTGACGTTGGGCATCTTCCGCCTTCTTCTTTACGAAAAATCTGGATACGAGTATTCCCGCCTCATAGAGAACGATAATAGGGACAGCCATCAAGGTCTGGTTAAATGCGTCCGGGGTGGGGGTCAGAATTGCGGCGATTACAAATGCAAGGAGTATCGCGTATTTCCTGTTCTTAGCCAGTGTCTTGGGTGTAACGACACCCATGCGGGTCAGGACAACAATGACGATGGGAAGTTCGAACACAGCACCGAAGGAGAGAATAAACTTCAGGCAGAAGTCCACATAACTTCCTACAGACAACATAGGTGTCATGGAAGCCGTCTTGTAAGTGAGCAAAAATCCCATAGCAAAAGGGAGGACAAACAGAAAACAGAAGGCCGCACCGACGAGGAAAAGAAAAGATGCGCTCACGACAAATGGGCCGATGTATTTTTTTTCCTTAAGAAGTAGGCCAGGAGAAATAAATCTCCAGAACTGGTGGAGTATTACTGGAAGTGAGAGAATTAGCCCTGCAACGAAGGAAACTTTCAAATGCATCCACAATGCCTCTGCAGGTGCAAGAAATACGAGAGAAAGGTTCTTTATGTTTGCAGGTACTAGGGATACAAAGGGATAATGCATACCGAAGCTGATCTCTGACCTAAGAGGAAGAGTGAGGACGCTGAAAATTGTTTCTGAGTAGTTAAACGAGATACAGAATCCGATGACGAGGGCTATAAGCGAAACGATGATTCTCTTTCTGAGTTCGCCGAGGTGTTCTGTAAAAGGCATCTTCTCATCTGCCATTTGCCCCGTCTCCCTCCACGCTTTCCGGTACCTTTGTGACTGTCCCGCCCTCCAACGCACCAATATGTCTTTCTTTTTCTGGCGCGTTCCCTCTTTCAGAGCGAGGAGAGGTATTGTCGGAATAGGCCTCGGCGCGGGCCACCTCTTCATCTATATGAGGGCCTTCTAATGTTTTCAGGGTATCTGTTTCCTCGCGCATCTGCTCTCTGATACCCTCCATGGCTTTTCTCAGCTCCAAAATTCCCTTGCCCAGGTTCCTCCCGAGCTCAGGCAACTTCTTAGGCCCGAAAACGACGAGGGCTACAATAAAGATTACTACAAGTTCTTGGATACCTAGTGCAAACATTATTCTTCCTGTTCATAGATTCTTTTTATTTTCTTAGTCTCCGATGGGAAAAGGTAGCTTAAGGACAGTAGCAACCTGTACTCTGGGCTTCTGTCTTTCAAATCGAAGCCCACACCTATGGTGGTGAACAGGTTTTCGGCAGTCACAATCCTGTATCCGAACCGGGGTTCGATGCGGTCCACTCTGCCAGAATAACTCTTTTTTGTGTAGATTTCGGCGAGCATCTTGAAGTTATTGCTGGCAGCAAAGTCGAAGCCGGCTGCAAAAGTGATATCGTCCTTGAGGCTGCTGGTGCCTGGCCTGGAGTAGAGCAGGTTCAGATGTCCTGTCACTGGACCGACCCTTTTGGTCACAATAATTCCACCTCCAAAACTCCCTTCAGTGCTAAACTCAGCTTTTCCCGTGTCTAGTGAAGCGCTTATAAGATAGGCTACGGAAGGACCATATTTCCCTTCGTCAAAAAACCTGTGCTTTAGGCCGATTGATATGTCTTCAAATCCATCTATAGGGGGGCTCGACTGAAATCTCAAGGGTACAGTGGCATCAAACTCAATTCTATCGGTGAGACCAAAACCGAATTGGCCTGTAAAACGGTAAAAGTCCGGCCTGCCCGACTTCTCAATGCCTAAGGCTATGTCCGAACTTCCCCTCGAAAGGCTTTCGGCACTGAAAGTAGAAAAGACGCCGTATGGCGCAAGAGGCTGCAGGCCCTTCAGGTCTAAGCCATATGCATTG
>CAZNTS010000340.1:0-4069 GCA_964576045.1 uncultured Nitrospiraceae bacterium
CGCCCGAGTATTAAGTATATCGTGTCGGTTTTCCCAATTGGGCATAACCTGGCAATTGCGCCACGTTATGCCTAATTCCACAGCAGTCCGGCAGTCTTCCTGAAAAATGAAAGTGGACGGTAAGGGATTCGAACCCTCGACCCCCACGTTGCGAACGTGGTGCTCTCCCAGCTGAGCTAACCGCCCTATCCTTATTACGCTTTACGCTGCGGACCTTGGGACAGTCCTTATTTTACAAGATTTCATGGAATAAATCACACGAAGAACGCAGTGGTGCACGAGATAAAAAAACCTAGGCAACTGAGAAACTACTCGCTCTTCAAAGAGATATTGGCCTGTTTGCCCACCACAACCGTTACGAGGTGCCCAAGATCAAGATATTTGTCAGCGACTTTCAAGACATCTTCCTTGGTCACTGACTTGATGTACTCCGGATATTTCTCTATGTAGTCGAGTCCGAGTCCATAAAACTCCACTGCGACGAGAAAATCTGCGATCTTCCTGTTGGTATCTAGTCTCCTGGGAAAACTTCCGGTGAGATATGCCTTCGCGTCCTCAAGCTCCTGATCAGAGATCTGTTCACCAGTTATCTTCCTCACTTGCCGGTATATCTCTTCAACCACGGTACCTGCCGATTCGTCCTTTGTCTGGGCTACCACTTTAAAGGTACCACCATCCTTGTAAGAAGAAAAATAACTGTGGATGTCATAAGCAAGACCCATATCGTCACGAACGGTCTGCATGAGTCTGGATGAGAATCCGCCGCCTCCCAGGACGTAGTTCATCACTGAGACGGCGTAGTAGTCGGGATTCGACCTTCGTATGCCCGCATGCCCGAGGACAATGGTCGCCTGAGTCAGATCTCTGTCCATACGTATAACCTCTTTCCCGGGCCTCGGTAACGGGACAGAAGGCACATCTGGCACCGCAGAGGCCTTCCATTCCAACAGGAAGCGGTCGATGAGTGAACGCAATTCCTTTTCCGTGAGATCGCCAACCACGGCAAGCACAGAGTTGTTCGGTCTATAATAATCGGAATGGAACCTCACGATATCGTCCCTTCCGATACGGTCGATCGTCTCCGTACTCCCTCTCACAAGCCTGCCGTAAGGGAGATCCCTGTAGACTGCGTTCTTGAATGCTTTCTTAGCTATAAAAGAGGGGTCCTCCTCGCTCTGTCTCAACGAACCTTTCACCAGTTCCTTGTTCCTCTTGATCTCCTCCTCAGGGAAGACCGGATTAAGGACCACATCGGAGAAGATCTCGAAACCTTTCTCCAGGTCTTTCTTAAGGACAGAGAGCGTGACAAGGGTAAAATCATTTTCGGCAGATGAGCCTAGCTCAGCACCGATGAACTCTACCTCCTGGCTTATATCGGTAGCCTTGCGTTTCTTCGTACCAGCAGCGATAAGTTCGCTTGTGAGATTAGCTAGTCCCGCCTTTTCACCTGGCTCGCTCAGGGGACTTGCCTTTACCAGAAGGCTCACCATCACGATCGGAAGGTTGTGCCTCTTAACCTGCAGGACGGTGAGACCATTAGGGAGAATGCTCCTCCGGATATCCAGCGCATATGCCTTGGCGGGCAGCTGACAACAGACAGCTAACAGTATGAGAGCAGCAGCAATTAAACAATGGTGAGTAATGACATACCGTTTTGCCACCTTCATTGCTTGCCCTCATGTTTTTCGGGAATCAGCGTGCCGACAGTTCTGTTCTCTATAGTCAGGTACTTCTTTGCCACGCGCTGAACGTCCTGTGCAGTCACCTTCCTTATCCCTTCGAGATACCCGTCCATGAACTTCCAGCTTCCAAGGAGCTCAAACATCCCGATCTTCATCGCCTGCATGTAAAGGGAATCTTGGCTGAATATGAACGAAGCTTCTATCTGATTCTTTGCTTTTTGTATCTCCATCTGCGAGGGCGGCGCATCCTTGATCGCGTCGACCTCGGCGTATAGCGCATTCTCAAGTTCCGATGCTTCCTTCCCCGGAACAGGAGTGCCCCAGATGAAAAAAAGGAAGGGATCCACTGACATCTCGCTGTTATCCGCGCCTGCGTTCAGCGCGATCTTTTTTTCATATACCAGAGACCTGTAAATCCTGGAGCTCTTCCCCCCGGAAAGGATTGTGCTCAGGACCTCGAGGCTGAAACTGTCCTCATGCGGAAAGCTAGGGACATGATATCCGACGAGAACGTAAGGGAGTTCCGCTTCTTTTCTGAGGACTATCCTCTTTTCGCCTTGCTGTTCCGGCTCCTGAGTCACGTGGGCCTTCTCAGGATTGCCCCTCTTAATGCTGCCAAACGAGGCTTCTATTTTTTTCATCGTCTCAGTGGGATTGATGTCCCCGACGATGACGATGAAAGCATTGTCGGGGGCATAATACTTCTTGTAGTGCTGATACAAGTCATCCCTGCTTAAGGAAGCGATATCAGACATCCATCCTATCACCGGCCTTCGGTACGGATGCGTCATAAACGCAGTGGCCACTAAATCCTCATAAAGGGCGTTCTGAGGATCATCCTCGTAACGCATCCTCCGTTCCTCCATTACTACACTCCGCTCTGAGATGGTTTCCTTCGGGTCCATAACCAGATTGGTCATCCTGTCCGACTCGAGATCTATGGATATCCCAAGTCTGTCGGAAGCGAGTGTCTGGAAATACATCGTATAATCTTTCGTGGTCATCGCATTGTCGACTCCGCCGTTTCTCTGGATTATTCTGGAGAATTCCTTTGACCCGTATTTTTGCGTCCCCTTGAACATCACATGCTCAAGGAAATGGCTAAGCCCGGTCTTTCCGGATTGTTCGTAACGGGAACCGATCCTGTACCATATCTCGAATGTCGCGAGAGGGACCCTGTGGTCTTCGTTGATAAGAACCTTTAGTCCGTTCTCAAGTGTGTATTCCTTGACCTCGGCCCGGAGCGCCGGAGGTGTGAGCAGTATGATGAGTGCTGCTATTACCGAATACAATGTTCTTGCTGTCAGCATATACATCATGGATTGATAGTAACAAAAAGATTGTGTCTTTGCCAAATGCCACGCGTCGCAATCTTGGGGAAAACAGATAGACACCGAAGCATATTTTGGTAATCAAGTGCGAACCGAGAGAATCTTTTTCTCTTACCTGTAGTGTCCGTGCCTTTTTGGTGAGACGTTGCTCTTAATTCAAAGTGTGATTTTGAGCATATTATTAAACAATTCCAAGGATATGCTTCAATTCCGATTGTCCAAAGACATTCTTCAAACGTCTCGATCCCTACTTGGATGATCTCGATGTCACATATTCAGGCAGAACCACGCTCTGCAAGGTCCTTCATGTAGTCCACAGCAGTTTCAAGATTCCTTGACGATTGATGTTCCTTTCTACTAAACACTTCCTGATAATCAGGGCTGACGTACATTTGCACACTATCTCAACTCTACATAGACATTATCCCCCCCATGTTATAATTACGGCTGTGGGTAAAAAAAAGGTTTCCATTAATGAAGCCTTAGACAATCAAGGTAAAATCAAAAAAGCAGTAATTTCCTCGTGGGAGTCGTCATCAAATGGTGGTTTACGGAAGACGACCTTAATAATTGCTCTCGCGCCAATTCTTGTAATACTACTTGTTTCCTCCTCCGTATATGTCAATTCCTTTTCTGGCAATTTCGTATATGACGATAATAAACAGATAGTGGAGAATCCATGGATCAGGGATGTAAATAACATACCGACGATATTTTCCAAAAGTGTGTGGAGTTTCCGACCAAGGTTAAGCACTTCGAATTACTACAGGCCGTTGATGCACATTGTTTATATGCTCGATTATCATCTTTTCGGCCTGAGACCCTGGGGGTATCATCTGGTGAATGTCCTCTTTCATTGTGGCGTAGTAGTCCTTGTATTCCTGATCATACAGGAACTTATGAAGAAGCAGAGGACCACAAAATCCCTCGTCTACCTTTCGCCTCCCCTTATGGCCGCCATGCTCTTTGCCTCTCATCCCATCCATACTGAGGCGGTAACTTGGATCGCCGGCTTACCGGATGTGGCATTCGCCTTGTTCTATCTGCTCTCCTTTT
>CAZNTS010000341.1:0-2667 GCA_964576045.1 uncultured Nitrospiraceae bacterium
CGGCCAGGATACCCGGTGCAACAGGCGGCATGATCAATGGTGGTTCCCACCTTAAATCAGCCCCAAAACTGTCCAATCAATGGGGTCCACCTCTCTTTTCCATGTTTAACCTCCTGATTCATGATATGTGCAGCAATAATGGCGTCCACCTTTATTTCACAACCCAATCGTCATATTTTCAGTGTCACCTGTCATGGTGAACGCTTATTTCATTTATCTACTAAACTATTATTTTAAGCACCAGAGTAAGGCTTCAAGAATCATTACTTTCCTCTCTATTGTGTCTCTTCAGAGATTTGGAGATGCGATATTTGTGGTACCATGTGGGTAAACGCATGATACGCCTCCAAATAGACAGCGCGTGGCACCATCTCGTTAGGCCATTGAGGGGTTGGTGTGCTACTCTACTCGCTGTTATCTCGATAACTGTTGTTTTGTTTCTTCTCCCCGTTTCGGTCTGTGCCTGTGGGAGGTTCTCAACACTGCATGCGATCAGTGTCATAGCTTCCCGCGACATTCTCGTGACTCCTGTTACCCGGATAACGATAGAAGACGTGGTGCAATTAATAAGACAGGGATTCCCGGGCGCCACTGTATCTCTCAATGATCCTGATGCAGAAGTGCAGATTGTCCTGCCGGACATAGATCCACAACGCAGAAACAATCCCTCCCGCTTTGCGGTTGGGCATCCCTATCATTACCTTTCCTATCCTGATCATGAATATGAATGGCACTCACGTTCTCGAGACGGCAAGATAATGCTGATCCTGAAAGCCCCCACATATGAGGGTGTAAGCTCCGGGCTTTATGGGCTTCTTCAGGAGCGCCTGGGCTTTAAGTTTTATCATCCCAAAAGGATGGTCATTCCATCGCATGCACGATGGCCGCTGCCTGCCATTTTCAGCTGGAAGGCGATCCCCCGATTTGACAAGAAAGGTTTCCATCTTCATACAGAGCATCCTATTGATCTTACTGAGCAGATACACAATCCGGATTACCCCAATGCGCTTGCAGATCTTAAAGAGTATATAGACTGGCTTGCGAGAAATCAGCAGAATGTATTGCAATTCTATCTTCTCAAGGGGGTTGATCGTGAGCGCTGGATCAGACACGCAGGAGAATTTGTCGAATATGCCCACAAGAGAGGGATCCTGGTCGGCGTAGAATTTTCTCTATCCAGCTTGCAGCAGCGGGCGTTTCAGACAATAAGACTGTTAAGGTTCTTCCCATCTTACCGGAAACAGATAGACGATACGCTTTCATGGCTCTTCCGCATCAAGTGGGATTTCGTCAGTGTAGATTTCACCATGGGCGAATACCTGCCTGATCTGGGAAAACTCCTGCCGTCTTTAAAGAAATACATCGAGAAAGAGATCATGGAGAGATATGATACGAAATTATTCTATACAACTCATGTTATACGTACAAGAGAGGAGGAATTACCTCGGGTTCAAGAGCAGCATGGTACTGAAGGCAAATCCAGTCAACGTAATGCACCGAACGGGAAAAACGGCATCCTTATTCATACGGTGATGTGTTATTCGATGACCGAACCCTGTGCTACTGCGTATGGAAATCCCAACCAGAGGCATATGCTGGACAGGGCAATAAGTGAAAACCGGGAGCAGGAGACATGGTACTGGCCGGAGTCGGCTTATTGGGTTTCGTTTGACAACTCGGTGCCTTTGCTCCTTCTGATGTATCTCGATGCACGTGTATCAGATATTAAGACAATGGAACGGGTCGGAATTAGAAATCATCTCACATTCAGCTCAGGATGGGAATGGGGGTACTGGCTTGTTGATTGGAGCATTGCTAGATGGTCCTGGAGGCATATCCGGGATGGCAAAGAGACGGTGCCCGAGCCATTGGACATGTTGCGTGACTTATTCCACTCCCAGAGGATTTACAGGTTGTGGCACGAAGCCTTGGAGCTTCAAAACCATTATCTCAAAAACAGCGGCCTGATGCCTTTCCTGGCTGCGCTAGACCCGTCAGCAGAGCTTCCATGGCCTTTCAACAAGCCCTTCCAGCCGAGACCACCCTTCTCGTATCGCTGGCTCTTGAGCAGCGCTTCCGATGACGAAGCTGAAAAAGTTTTGCAGGGACCAGTTGCATTACTGGAGGAATATGCAAGCAGTATGAACAGCGTGGTTGCAGGTCTTAAACACGCAACCAAGGAAGATCCTGACGCGCCGAACGGGGGCGTTCTGGAACGGGATCTTCTTCTGAAAGAGTTGACCAGAGGGCTTGAGATGACGGCTCTCAGAGCGAGCCACAGGGCCCTGACCATCAGGGCTCTGGTTGCGAAAAGGACGGCTGCAATGGACAAAGGCAAGCTGATGGGGAAATACCTTGCAGAAGCTGCGGCTGTGAGGGAGCGGGCGTTATCCCTCGTCCGCGCACAGGAAGCGGTCTACCGTTATCCAGTAGAGTTGCTCGCAAGGAGGAGATCCGGTTTCACCTCGTATCAGTTCGGCTATCTTTACCCGGCAAGCAACCTCTTTTTCTGGTTTCGCGAAGAACAGCAGGTGAAAAACGGTCGCTTTGACGGCCTGTATATGAGCATATGGGACTTCGGAAGGATCCTGAACCTCAGGAGTCTCCTGTAGTAATTGCAGGAGAAGAGCGAAGCTTTTAAGCCACAGAGGGCGGCAATTCGGACAT
>CAZNTS010000342.1:0-6485 GCA_964576045.1 uncultured Nitrospiraceae bacterium
TTCACCCAGCCCGACCTTGGCAAGAGTTGGTCTTAAGGACATGATAGATGGCTTCTACCGTCAACTCAGCTATTACAACCGTGACACCAAGACTCTGAAGTACGTTGTTGACCAAGCACAACGCAATGAAGTCGAGAACAATCTGATTTTTCTCGGCCCGTTTCTTTTGTCAGCTGCGCTTGCGCTCAGAATCACAAAAGTTACTGGCGAGCTTAAAATGAGGGTTTGATAACTTCATAGCTCATTGATTCAAGATTAAACAAGATGGCTGGGATGCCGATAATCGGCAGTGAATTTAGTATTTCAATCAGAAATCAACGGTAGCGCAAACCGACCCCCGGTGTTTGTTATCAGGTGAAGGCGGGCTCGACTCTGCCATCACATCACGCACAATCAGCGCATGGACTTACCACTATCCGTTTCAGTGTAATAATAGCAAGTTCGATATCCAAGTGCAAAGTTATGTTGAAGATCTTATGTGAAGCCACAACTGTCCTACTATGATCAGTTATCCATCTATCTTTCAGTTGCCATCTTTTTTTTCGAAAGACAATTCGCGTTTGTTTCGTTGATGATTAGCAAAATACCAGGGACTTCAAGGCGGGGTGTAACTTCAGAAGTTTATTGTCAACTTCAGAACTTTATTTGTCACATCCAGAAGGGTGCTGGTGTTTAATCTGTGAGGACGCTTGACTCAACAAATTGGCGTCTTGCATGCGTCATTTAGTTACCAACTTTATTTATTAGTTACCATCTTTATTTTCCAGTTACTATCCTTTTTTTCGCAGTACAAAAATCATCTTCCATTTCTCATTCTCTTCTCAACCTGAGTACATATTCCCCTCAGCATCTTCAGTTCCCACTCGGTGAGCCCTGCCCTTCCGATGAGATGTTTAACGTTCCTCATAATCCTCTTCTCGAGGTCCCTGTCACCTCGCGGGACGTATTCAAGAAGCCGAAGGGCAGATTCAATATGTGCATATAGCTGCCAGAGCTGCTCTTGCACAACGAGTTCAGGCATCTCAATTTTATATATCTTACTACTGAGTTCGTATGCCACAAGGAGTACGCTCTGGGCAAGATTGAGGGAAGGAGACGAAGGATCAGCAGGAATGGTGATGAGGAAACCACATTCCTCGACCTCTTTGTTGTTCAGCCCCTTGTCTTCCCTGCCGAACAGGATCGCAACCTTGTTACATTTGGCGACGCTTGCTATCTTTCTTATGCCCTCCTTGAGAGGCAGGATTACCCCCCTCCTCTTGCCAAGTCTTCTAGTGGTACCTACTACTAGTTTCTTTTCTCTTAACGATTGCGCTAAATCGGGGCATACTGTCGCCACTTCTAGCACGTCTGTGGCATTACAGGCCATCGACCTGGCTTCTTCAGTCTTGAACTGTCGAGGCCTTATAATCTCCAGATTTGTAAATCCCATATTCTTCATCGCCCTCGCTGATGCGCCGATATTGCCGGGTTCCCTGGGCTCCACTAGAACGAAGAAGACATTGTCTTTCCAGAGCTTCATTGACCATAGTATAAATCGACTGGACGTAAGATTTCATATGTCCCTTTTAATTCAATTTGACTGCCTTCTTCAACTACTCGGGCAGCCACATCTAAGCCGCGACCCATAAAAGTAATACTGATCCGGCTGAAGGCGTAATCATTTTATCCTGGAAGTCTATTGTGATCTTACTTGGTGTAATATTAACAGGCACCTTTGGGGTGATATATAGTTTCCCGGGGAACATTGATATAATGGCAATCGGGTGTCTTTTCTGTTCCTCTTATCCAGAGAATGTGAGAGCCGCTCCCCTGTCTTTACCCTTGTAAATAGCAATTATGTTATTATTTAATTTTATGGAAAAGCGTCTCCAGAAGATACTTTCCGAGCTTGGTATCGCATCGCGTAGGAAGGCCGAAGCGCTGATTTTACAGGGGAATGTGACCGTGAACGGCCAGAAAGCCTCAATAGGGATGAAGGCCGATCCTGAAACGGATTACATAAAGGTCTTCGGAAAGCTCGTCGCGGGACCCAGACAGAGGGGCATGCAGAAGGTCTATCTCATGTTTCATAAACCGAAGGGTGTCGTGACCACTCTCTCAGACCCCGAAGGAAGACCTGCGGTAAAAGATTATCTGAAAGAGGTAAAATTCAGGGTATTCCCGGTGGGAAGGCTCGACTTCGACTCTGAAGGGCTGTTGCTCCTCACCAATGACGGCGATTTCGCCAATGCGGTCATGCATCCCTCGCGCGGGATACCAAAAACCTATCTCGCGAAGATAAATGGCCATATTGAAGAGGACGAGATCGAGAAACTGAGGCGGGGAGTGAAGCTGGAAGACGGCATTACCCTTCCCGCAAAGGTGAGGAGAATACGGGGAACTGAAAGCAATTCATGGGTCGAAATGACCATCCGCGAGGGAAAAAAGCGACAGATAAGAAGAATGCTCGAGAAGGCAGGGCATTCGGTGTTGAAACTTAAGAGGGTCAGCATTGGGGGCCTGAAATTGGGGAGACTGGCTCCAGGCGAACTCAGGCAGCTGACACCTGACGAGTTACGCATGATAAGAAAAGAATTGGACATATAGAGGAAAGAGGAACGGGGGTTTTATGGTCCGTAACATGGGCTGCGGGGAAGTGAGAGAGACGGATATCGGCTCGGCGATGAGCCTTGCAGGATGGGTTTTCAGGAGAAGGGACCATGGCGGTCTTATATTCGTCGACCTCAGGGACAGAAGCGGACTGCTCCAAGTTGTGTTCAGCCCCGATGTTTCGCCAGATGCACATGTCCTCGCCCATTCCCTGAGGAATGAATTCGTAATTTCCGTGTCCGGCAAAATCAGGCTCAGGCCTGAAGGGACCGCAAACCCAAGTCTGCCCACCGGCATGGTAGAGCTTTATGCGGATAGCCTTACCATATTGAATGAATCCTCCCCGCTTCCGTTTCCCATGGAAGAGGCTGCGGATGCATCTGAATCCCTGCGGCTGAAATACCGATATCTTGACCTCAGACGACCTGAGTTCCAGCATAATCTCATCACAAGGCACAGAGTGACAAAGACCATACGAGACTACCTGGATGGACAGAGATTCCTCGAAATAGAGACTCCTATGCTCACAAAATCGACCCCTGAGGGGGCTAGAGACTACCTTGTTCCGAGCAGGCTGAATCCCGGTCATTTCTTTGCTCTTCCCCAGTCACCTCAGCTATTCAAACAAATCCTGATGGTGGCTGGACTTGAAAGGTATTTCCAAATAGTGAAGTGCTTCAGGGACGAGGACCTCAGAGCGGACAGACAGCCCGAATTCACACAGGTCGACCTTGAGATGTCTTTTGTGGAAAAAGATGATGTCATCAGCCTCACCGAAGGCATGATCGGAAAGACCTTCCGGGACGTACTTGACATTGACGTCCAAGCGCCTTTCCAGAGGCTGACTTTCAGGGAATCCATGGAGAGATTCGGAAATGACAAGCCGGATCTCCGGTTTGATTTGGAACTGCATGAGATGGCGGATCTCGCAATACACGGTTCGTTCAAAGTCTTTCTCGAATCCATCGAATCGGGAGGAAGGGTTAAGGCCCTGAACGGGAAAGGTATGGCAGGACTTTCGAGAAAAGAACTCGACACGCTCGTAGAGGACGCAAAATCTCTCGGGGCAAAAGGCCTTGCATGGATAAAGATGAAAAGCGGTTTTGAATCTCCGATTGCAAAGTTCTTCCCGGAGGAGATATTGAGGCAAATGGCGGAGAGGCTGGGCGCAGTCGATGGGGACCTGATGGTGTTTGTGGCCGACAGGGAAAAGGTGGTTCATGACGTCTTGAGCCGTCTGAGGCTCGAATTCGGAAAGAGAATGAATCTGATCAGGCCTGTGTTCCATTTCGCGTGGATCGAGGATTTTCCCCTCCTTGAATGGGATGACGAAGAGTCGAGATTCCAGGCTATGCACCACCCTTTCACGGCACCGGTCGACGCTGACCTTGACTTACTGTTTTCCCTGAACGAGTCTGAACTCCGAACACCGAAGTCGGGACTTTCGACAGTTCGGGCAAAGGCATATGATATTGTCCTCAACGGATACGAAATTGGAGGCGGAAGCATCAGAATCCACAGGCGGGACGTTCAGAAAAGGATGTTCCAGGTACTGGGGATCTCAGAAGAAGACGCACGGGCGAAATTCGGTTTTCTTCTTGACGCCCTTGAATTCGGGGCCCCTCCCCACGGAGGGATTGCCCTCGGCCTTGACAGGCTTCTAATGCTGATGGTCGGGGCCACTTCCATCAGGGACGTCATCGCCTTTCCAAAGACCCAGAAGGCTGTCTGTCTGATGAGCGGCGCGCCCTCTCCGGTCGAACCGAAACAGCTGAGAGAACTCTCCATAAAGACCCTCGATCAGGGCGGTTAGCAGAAGCATGGAAATCCCGCCATGGCTGAGATCACAGCTTGACACTCCTAATCGTTCTGCCGGACCTCATCGCTCATGCTTACGAAAGAGGCTTTTCCGCGGCGACAGGTTCATCGATGCCACACTCTCTCATGCAGTCTCTTTCCTCCAAGACACCCTGTTCAACGAACGTACATCATCTCAATGCGGCCTGCTCCAGATTATCGAGCCGAGGATAAAGCTGGTCACCCTCATCTTCTTCATCGTTCTCCTCAGTTTACAGAAGTCGGCGACAGGTATTGCAGCTTTTCTCTTAGTCGCTTTTTTCCTTGGAACCGCGTCAAGGGTGCCACGTCTTGCTCTTCTGAAACGCCTCACGCCCGTGGCAGTTATCACGTTCGTTGTTGCACTCCCTGCGCTTCTTAATGTGGTGGTAGAGGGCCGGCCTCTCTTAGTCCTCTTCAGATCCGTGGGACCCGTGAAGATCGGGCCCGTAGTTATTCCTCAGGAAATCGCTATAACGGAGCAGGGGTTGAAAAGCGCCGCCACTCTTTTCTTCAGAGCAGTTGGCTCCGTATCTTTAGTTTTGCTTATCACTTTGACCACACAGCCCGGCGCCTTAATGAAGTCTCTTTCTTCCATTGTTCCCGGCCCTCTGAAGCCGGTAACCTCGATAAGTTATCGCTATATTTTCTTTCTCCTGAGAAAGGTCGAGCTGTTTGTGATGGGCCTAAAATCCAGACAGATTGCTCCTGTGGATGCTTCAAGGGGGCGCCGATGGGTGGCATCAAGGATCGGGCTCCTCTTCTCGTTAAGCATGGCATTCAGCAATGAGCTTGCGATGGCCATGGAATCCAGAGGATATAGAGGAGAAGAGTTCAAGGGTCAAAGTTCAAGGTCCGGAGTGAGAAGACTTTCCCTTCCGGATAAAGCCTGGCTTATCTTCTGTACGCTTTTTGCGGGAATCGTGATATGGAAATCTTTCTTCTGAAGGACGTCTCTTATTCTTACGGAGACGGCAAGAGAGCCCTTGACTCTGTCTCGCTCCGGATATCCGAAGGAGAGAGCGTGTCTGTCATCGGCACCAACGGCTCTGGAAAATCAACACTGCTATACATACTGGACGGAATACTGAGGCCGCAGTCAGGCCAGATACTGGCATTCGGCAGTGCCCTTACCGATAAAAACTCAGAGCTCAGAAAGAAGGTCTCCCTTCTGTTCCAGAACCCTCAGGTCCAGCTCTTCTCCCTGAGCGTGTGGGATGAGCTCTGTTTCGGACCGCTTCAACTTGGTCTCGGCCTTGAAGACATCGAAAAACGGGCTTCAGATATTCTCGAACTGCTGGGCATCCTGCACCTGAGAGAAAGGGGGCCATGGAACCTCAGCGGTGGCGAGATGAAGAAAGTCGCTCTCGGCACCTGCCTTAGCATCAACCCGGAGGTGATCCTTCTAGACGAGCCAACCACCGGCCTCGATCCTCGAAGCCAGGTAGAGTTCCTGGACCTCATAGTCGGCCTCAGAAAGGCTGGAAAAACTATTATCACCGCAACCCATGATCTTGGGATCATCGAAGATATTTCAGAGAGAACCATCGTTTTCAGTGAAGACCACAGGGTGATACTCGAAGAAAGCCCCTCGGAGATCATAAGAAATACCGATGTGCTGCTGCGTGCGAACCTCATCCACAAACATCCGCATAGACATTCCTGGTATATACATGAACACAGCCATTCAGGCATGCATGAACATGAGCATGTGCCTAAGCTAGCCAGCACCAGCGACGGTCTGAAAAACTCCTTTAAAGAAGGACCAAGCGCGGCCGAAACATTGCTGGAGATGAAGAAGCTACGGGTGCTCATCGAGCACTGGATGGAGCACAACAAGGAGCATGCCGATACATATAGCCAGTGGGCGGAGAAGGCACAGTCACAGGGCAACGCAGCTCTGGCAAATGTACTGAGGGAGATTGCTTCTGAGACGCAGAAGATAGAGGGATTCTTCGAAAAGGCAAGAAGGGTGATGAATGGGCGTGATTGAAAAAGGATCTTTTGCGACCGCTTAAAGATAGTCTTCTGTCTCCGAGAGGATTCCCGGCCACACC
>CAZNTS010000343.1:0-3985 GCA_964576045.1 uncultured Nitrospiraceae bacterium
CAATATTATAACTCAAGACCAGCCGAAATATATTAAAGAGGCGCAGACAAAAGCCGCAGGTGGAGGATGAGGTTTTCTGCCTCATAACAAACAACCGACCGCTGATCACTTATCCCCTCTCGGACTATAATAACTCTGTAAGGATGGCAGATATATGAGATACTTGGGGAGAGTCGTTCTTTTCATAATGGCTGTGCCGTTTTTTGTCATTTCCTTTGCTCCATTACGGATTTGACAGTGTATGGAGAAACGCGAACTTTCAGGGCAAAATCAATTAGGGTGCCGGCATAGTTATTTTCACACTATCTGTCATGAAGAACCTTTTCGGGGACGAATTTGTGTGGCAGTTGAAGGGCCGTGGAGTAGATGCCGTTGCCAGTTACACGGTCGTGTTGATGAATGAGTTGATGGACGAGAACATCGTGAGGGGGAAAATCCGTAAGTTGGGGATGGAGTGGGTCATTGTAACAAGGCCGGTAGACATAAGGCGGGTCAGAGCTATGTTCCCGGCGAGGCATATGCTGTCCGGGGTTTCTACGGTTATTGGGGTCCGTACTATCGGTACTTATCTTCACTAGGGTATGTGGTTGAAGATGCGTACGCTGTCGCCGAGGCCAGTATTTACGAGGTGAAGGACGATAAATTTTTCTGATCAGTACGTTCCGAGACATTGATATCAGGCACGGGCGAAGGGCGTATAAAGTATATGATAGCCAGACTTGCATCAGACAATCTGATCATATGAAAGGATACTGGTTCAGGGCTACCGTAAGGTGAAATAGTGGGGAAAATATGAATTCATCCCATAGCCCATGACAGGGCAAATCTTTTATCTCACCAGGCAGAACCTTAATGGTCTGTTTCTGAAGAGATTCCGATGGACTATTATAAGAAGCTGGAAGCCAGCGGTCTCGCTGGCTTCCAGCTTCTCCGTCGAACCGCGAGCGGGTTAGTCGTTACCGTGATTAGGTGAAGGCGCGTTAGTACTCTTCCGATATAATCCTAATGTTTTCTGGAGATTCTCCACAATCCAGTACTGTACACACTCCATATGCAGGGTTCCCATTTCTGACTGGTTCATAGCGAGCGCTTTCATGCTGGCGGAGTTCCGCGTAAACTCATAACCATCATGCGTTATCGTGGTGAAACCTATCAGATTGCCTCCAAACAAGGGGTTTGATGCTGTAGGGACCTGCGTATACCCAATTACCTTGAGCTGCCCCACTGTTGTATACTCACAACTATCCAGTATAGCGCCGTATTCCCATTCGTCGTCTGTCCAGAATTTCAGAGACGCGTACCCAGCGATCTCATATGTGTCGCACCCACAGAAATTGCCGTCTTCGTCAAAGAAAATTAGATCCACGTACACGTTCTTGTTTGTGGTATTAATAACATCGTGCCAAGATGCCTCATAGTCGTCGAACAAGCGCCAAGCAGTTGACATGAAAGATGAGGTCTCATCAGCTGCGGTGGCAGACGTCAGGGGAATCAACATGGCGACCAAACATACTAACAGAAATAACTTTTTCATTTCCGCCTCCAGTTCTACAGTCGGTCTCGGCGCAGTTCTCGCAGCACCTTGCCGATCCGTTCCCGGGTCTAAAAAATGTACCTTTCTCCTCTGCAACAAAAGACAATTTCCGTCTTTTATCGCATTAATCGTCAAGAAAGGTGCCCACTCCTAAAAAACCTCTTCTTCATTACCTCCTTTCCTTAAAATGCGGGGGAAATCACTTTCCCTATGGTCAGACAAACCATCCTTCTGAGGTGACCTTAGTGAGTGACAACCGAGCTCCGCATATTTCCCTTCACTCTGGCAGCTCGGCCATCTTTTGATAAAGATCCGCCGCTTTCCGTCCCCTCTTCACAGAGGGTTTAGCTTTAGCAGAGAATATAGAATATCTTCTTATTTAATAATATTTATACACCATCGCCAAATGGTTGTCAAGATAGTTAAGCGGGCCTCATGGACTTTCTGACATATTGTCCTTAAACGGTAGGATAACAAAAAATTAGCCTTCTATATTATAGTATTGAGGTTATGGAAAGAGTGTGTCTGACAGGAGTCCGCTGGGAGGTAGTTTATGTTTTCAGAAATTGCACGTAGATTTTTTCTCTTCTGTTTCTTCTTGACTCTCATGTCATCGTCAGCATATGGAGATATGCATAGCGGAAAGCCCGTCACCTTTGAAGTACGGATCCCTATACTACTTTATCACCGTTTTGGTTATTCAGTTGCCGACAGCATGACGGTGACCACACCTGTGTTCGAATCACACCTGAAATATTTGAAAGAGCATGGCTATACTGTGATCCCTTTAAGACAATTCGTCGATTATTTAGCGAAAAAAGGTCCGCCTCCTACGCCCAAGTCGGTGGTTATTGTTGCAGATGACGGCCACAGGACTGTATACAGCGACATGTTTCCCCTGGTGAAAAGATACGGGATTCCTGTCACGCTCTTCATTTATCCCTCTGCGATATCCAACGCATCGTACGCCATGACATGGGACCAGCTCCGCGAGTTAAGTAAGACGGGTTTATTCGATATTCAGTCTCATACATACTGGCATCCGAACTTCAGAAAGGACAAAAGGCGCATGGGCTCTGATGAATACAGCAAATCCGTCGAAATGCAACTGAAAAAATCGAAAGAGAGGCTTGAGAAAGAATTGGGCGGGAAAGTGGACATGCTGGCGTGGCCCTTTGGTATCTGCGATGAGGACCTCATGGGCAGGGCGAAGGCTGACGGCTATGTGGCCGCCTTTACCATAGAAAGGCATCACGCGAGTCAGGCAGACAATATCATGGCGCTTCCCCGTTACATAATTGTCAATGCGGACAGGGAAAAACTTTTTGAAGGATTACTGCGGGGAGACGCACCCCAGAGAAAAATCGTATATTGAGGATCTTGAGAGGGAGGAATATGAGGCCGACACACACTTATCTTTCCGTAGCTTTCTTTTCACTTCTTCTAGTTATGACACCCGGGCTTGCGAGAGGCTATACCGTCGGGAAGGTGCTGGACTATTATACGAAACTGCCGGTGAAGGGGGCTGTGGTTACTTCCGCTGGTGAAGTGACCGTGACCAATGAGAAGGGGGACTTTACGACTTTGGCCGCGTCGAGCACGGTCGGTGTGAGGGCCTCCGGATACCTCAGGGCCGAACAACCCTTGGCATCCGTTCTGTTCCCTTCACCGGTCCTGATAAACCTTGTGCCTTTTACACCCAAGGCACTGTATCTTACTGTTTACGGGATTGGGAGTAGGAGTATAAGGCAGGCTGCACTGAAACTGATAGAAGAAACGGAACTGAATTCCCTGGTCATCGATGTTAAGGGTGATAGGGGGATTATACCTTACAGGAGTTCCATAGCACTTGCCGGTGAAATCGGCGCACAAAGGGTGATAACGGTGAAAGATATGAAGGATACTGTGAAATCCCTGAAAGACAAGGGGATCTATCTTATAGCGCGCATTGTTGTGTTCAAGGACAATCCCCTTGCACTTGCTCATCCCGAACTGGCAGTAAAGACTCAGGGAGGGGCTGCATGGCGCGATCGGGAAGGTCTCGTGTGGGTCGACCCCTCCCGAAAGGAGGTCTGGGATTACAATATCAGTATTGCCGAGGAAGCGGCTAAATATGGATTTGATGAGATCCAGTTTGATTATGTGAGGTTTCCTGATACCAAGGGTCTCGTATTCTCTGTCCCAAATACTGAGGATGAGAGGGTGCGCGCTATTGCCGGATTCCTTGAAGAAGCGAAAAGAAGGCTCGGAAAGTACAACATCTTCCTCACAGCCGACATTTTCGGTTATGTGTTGTGGAACCTCAACGACACGATGATTGGTCAAAGACTGGAAGACGTTTACCCTGCTCTTGAATATATGTGTCCGATGCTTTATCCGTCGGGCTTTCAGTTCGGTATACCGGGTTACAGGAACCCGGTGGCGCATCCCCATGAAATCGTGTATCTAACC
>CAZNTS010000344.1:0-3205 GCA_964576045.1 uncultured Nitrospiraceae bacterium
TATGGGTTCTTTTAGGAGTCGGTCTGGTAACCGATCGTCTTTGCCTGTGAGGCCTGCTTTGAGATTGAAAAGCCTCTCCAAATTCCATATCCTTTCACCCGCCTTCATCAGTTCATCAAGGTTCATCTTGATCCCAGTTCCAGCCTTGAGATATTCCAGAATTTCAGGACCACCAATGGCAAAAGTGTTGAAGAGACATATCCCAGAGGAGTCCACGACTGCTGTAAGGTCTTGAAAGGTTTTATCCCAACCCGCCTTCTCCTTCGTCTCGAAGGGATCCAGTTTTACGGGACTACCTAAAATCTCAGGAGATGTCATATACCCCCTGACATGACACGCTCCTCGATTGGATGTTGCATACTGAAGCCCCATGCCTTGAGCTCCTCTTCCATCATACGCTGGAAATTCCTGCTTCTTGACAGTCATCGAATATTCTGGATGGCCGAATTTCTCAGCAAGCCGGTAAGAACCTTCAGCGAGAAGATCTCCGAATCCCTCCCTATACCCTGTTGCCTTCACCATCTCCACCATGGCATCCGCATCTCCAAAATTAAGGGACCGACCAACTTCTTTGGCAGAGATAATTCCCCTTTCAAACAACTCCATTCCACAAGCAATTGTGACACCAGCAGAGATGGGATCAATACCCAAAATATCACAAAGGTAATTGCCTTTCCCAATGGCATCGAGGTTATCCACTCCACAACAAGCGCCCATCGACCAATCGCTCTCATATTCAGGCCCCTCGCCAAAGCATCCATACTTAGGATCTGTCACCTTCACTACCCTTCCGCAACCAATGGGACAGGCAAAGCAGGCCCTATTTCGGACGAGGATCTGATCAGCAATGGTCTCTCCACTGATCTTCTCCGCACCCTCAAAGACCGATAGTTGGAAATTCCTGGTTGGGAAGATTCCGCTGGCATTGATGATATTGACGAGTACACAGGTTCCGTAAGCGGGCAATCCTTTTGATGTAACCGGATTGGCCTTGATCTTCTGAAATCCATCCAGTGCCGCTTTCCTAAATGCCTCTTTATCGGCAACGGTTACGCTCCCAGAACCTTTCACTGCAACTGCCTTCAGGTTCTTTGAACCCATCACTGCTCCTACACCAGATCGACCTGCTGCTCTATGTTTATCATTGATGATACAGGCAAATCTCACCAACTTCTCTCCTGCTGGACCAATGCAGGCCACGCGAGCATCCATATCCGTTTCTGAAAGAATCTCATCTGTGGCCTTATCAATCGTCTTTCCCCAGATGGCCTTTCCGTCCCTTATCTCTGCTTTTCCATCTTCGACGTAGAGATAAACAGGCTCTTTAGCCTTGCCCTCTATGATGATCAGATCGAATCCTGCAAATTTCATTTCAGCCCCAAAAAGGCCTCCAGAATTTGAGCAGGCAATCGTCCCAGTCAGCGGCGATTTGGTAATAGCCATATATCTCCCTGCTGCCGAGGCACTCGTCCCAGTTAGGGGACCTGTCGCCATAACCAATTTATTACTGGGACTGAAAGGATCGACCTTTGGATCCACTTCGTCGAAAAGAATTTTTGAACCCAGCCCTCTTCCACCGATAAACTTTGAGGCTAAATTTTGATCTAACTCTTCTGCTTTCCACTCACCTTTGGTGAGATCGACTCTCAACAATTCCCCAATCCATCCTTTCATGGCTGCACCTCCTTTGAGGAAGACTCGAGTTTTCTTGCGGTCTCCATCCGCTTCAATCTCGTTGGAATGGACTCTTCCTCATAGGCCAAAGCCCCGGTAGGGCAGAAGAGAACACACTCGGGCTGGCCATCACATTCATCACACTTGATCGCCTTTCCTTCGGGTGCGAAATAAGTAATCGTCCCGAAGGGACAAGCAAGAGTACACATCCGGCAACCCACGCATCGTTCCCGATCGACCCTGACGACTCTTGCCCCATAATCTCGCGAAATCGCTCCACTGGGGCAGGCCTTCAGACACCATGCCTCGTCACACTGTGTACAGATAATCGGGGCGTAGAATGCCTCTTCTCCAAAGATGGAGACCCTCACCCGTGAAGCGATGGGGTTGAACTCGCCTGTCTTCTTGAAAGAGCATCCCAATTCACATAATCGACATGCTGTACATTTCTCCGGATAGACCGAAATCTTCTTGTTCATCATGCAGGAATCTACACGTTGAACTATCTTCACCAAAAGCGCCTGAAAGGACCCGCGAAAGAGTTTTGGGACTCGCTTGTTGTAACAAAGAGCTATTACCAGCGATGGTCGCGCTTCCTAGACCTTATGGCACGTAAAATCAATACGAGTGTTTACACTTCGTTGAAGGCGTTTGTGTCTCAGCACGGCGTCACTATGGCTAAGAGCGGCTCCGATGCAATCGAGTATCTGCTATGGGATGATGCGAAATAGAAATCCAGTTACGGCGTCGTTTTCGCCATCGGGTAAGGAGTCAAAGCCTACGCCGCGTCCTTGGACTGTTTCTTGCCACATTCCAGGCTTGCTTTTTTGAAGGCCGCTCACTAGAATAAAGCCGTGTCAGACCTCTCGGCACCGAAGGTTCTGGAAGAGCTGATCCAGCAAGCCGAGCGCGCAAGTGCGAGCGACATACACCTGCAGAAACGCGCTGACGCGACCCAAGTTTCCTTCCGTCTCGATGGTATTGTGACCCCCGTTTCCGATATACCGGCGGAGCTGGCCGACCGTGTCTTTGGACGCATCAAGTACCTTGCGCGCCTGAAGACCTATCAGGATTCGCTTCCGCAGGACGGGCGCATCGACCGCGCCGACGTTGGCGCCCAGCATGACATTCGCGTGGCCACCTATCCCACGGTCACCGGCGAGAAAATCGTCCTGCGACTGTTCAGCAACACCGCGGCGCCGGCACTGCGCGAATTGGACTTTCCGGAAGTAGTCTGCGACGAGTTGGAATCGTTTTTGCGTCAATCCGCCGGGCTGATGTTACTGACCGGGCCGGCCGGCAGCGGCAAAACCACGACCATCTACGCCTGCTTACGCTATTTGTTGGTGCTGGGCGGGCGCCACATCATCACCGTCGAAGATCCCGTTGAGCAGATTGTCCCGGGCGTCATGCAGACGGAGGTCAATGATGCGCGCGGGCTGACATTTCCCAAGGCCGCCCGCCATCTGTTGCGTCAGGACCCGCAAGTGCTTGTCATCGGCGAAATTCGCGACGAGGAAACCGCCAACAT
>CAZNTS010000345.1:0-14751 GCA_964576045.1 uncultured Nitrospiraceae bacterium
ATGACATCAACATAAAGACCATGATCGAAGATGGCCATGCGGCGGACAGCATCATCGCAACTGCCGCAAGATTGAAAAATGATCTGATAATAATTGGAAGCTACGGATGGCGGGGCGTCAACAAGGCGATCATGGGAAGCACCGCGGAACGGGTTTTAATTGGCGCGTCCTGTCCCATACTCGTAGTACGATAGCAAGCCATCCGCATCTTTCATCAAGAAGCCTGGAAGGTTAAGAGACTGATATGGTTCATAAGGCTTTCGAGCGTCTGATAAATAGGGGATTTCTTACGAGCGATGATTTCCGGGAGCTCACTGAGAAAACAAACGCCTCTGGAAATCACCCCGAAGCGCTTTTGAGGGAAAGAAATATCCCTCGGCATGAGATGCTTTTATGCCTTTCCAGCTATTTCGGGTACTCCTTTATTGAATATGATGAAGGTATCGTTGTAGGCCGTGGCGTCCTGCAGGGAATTGATGCGGAGAGGCTAAAAGGCGCGCTCTGGTTCCCCCTTTCAGTATCCCAAAACAGGGCAGAGGTTATCGCCTGTGATCCCTCAGATCCCATTGTCATCGAAGATATCAGGAGGACCCTCAAGGTTGGAGAGATAGACTTCCTGGTCGCTCTTCCGTCCGACCTCATCAGGATAATTGAGAACAACCAAGACCTTAATCCGCACTTCCCTCAGTCTGCTGGTAGGACCCCCCTAGCTAAGGTGAGGACTTTCCTTGCAGAAAAGAGGTCCCTTTTTGCCTGCTACAGGACATCATTTGCAAAAGGGAGGACGGGGCTCGCCTTTCTCCGCACAGGTATATCGCTCATCACTGTTGCCACTGTGCTTTTCAGGGTTTTCGGAACAGGATATCTGAACATTGTTGAGGCCCTCCTGCTTTTAATCGGATCGGTCATGACTGTGGACGGTGTCATCTGGTATTTGCCTGCTCGCAGAACAGGGAACAAGTCACTCCGCTGTAGCTCCACACACGCGACTTGTGGGACGACTGTTCTTGAGGTCTCGAATCCAGGTAATAATTGCGAGTTCAGCCGGAGCGCTGTTGTCGAAGGTGCGGATTTATTGCGCAAACAATGGTCTACCCTCTCTCCTGTTATGAGGAGGCGCTACCTTGCCAGTGACCGCACGGACCTTGCTGAGGAAAGGACCACCCTTGCATGCCACAGGACAAAAATGGCACGAGCCCGCACTGGACTTAGTTTCACCAGGACCGGGATCGCATTCGTCGGTCTCGGCATCGGCCTCCTTCGCCAGTTTAATAGCGGTCCATGGACTATCTTCGATGCTGCGCTCATCCTGTCCGGTATTGTGATGGGACTCGAGGGATTCCATTGGTATATGCCTGGCCACCGTGCTGGCACCGAAAGTGCTCGGCTAGTGCAAAAGCATGGGGATGGAGAAAACATCTGGGACTTGATCTTCCCGACTTCTCCCGCGGACACGGGGCCATCGTTATCAGATAGTTCACCTCTTAGAGTGAGGCCGTCCAGCGCGCCGGGGATATGGGCGACGACCGGTCTTGCCCTCGAAAGAACCTTGCTTGCGGAAAGACGGAATGTCATGGCCCGGCTTCGCACTATTATGGCACGTTCCAGGACCGGGATGGCCTTCATAAGAACCGGAATGAGCATTACAGCGGTCGGGCTCGGGCTGCTCGTCTATTTCGGAAACAGCAATGTCGTATGGACCGCTTTCGAAGTACTGACTGCAGCGCTCGGCATGGCTCTCATAGCCGACGGCATTTACTGGTACGTTCCTGCCGAGAGAATAAGGCGACAGTTCCCTTACTGTTTCGGTGAGATGGAGATTGCACTGCCGAATTATGGCGTGCCTACCCGTTTGTGGAAGAAGGTGGTTTTCAGCCATGATGACATTTGATACAGCAACGGAGAAATTCCTCACACTAGTAGAGGAGGGAGTGCTTACAGCTGAGGAGCTTCACAAAGCTGAAGTCGCTTCAATCGCCAGGGGCATCGAACTGGAGCGAGTCCTTCTGACCGAGTGCGGGATATCGAAGGATGCTATGCTTCGTGCGCTCTCGTTACACTACAACTGTCCTTCTGTGGAATATGACGAAAGAATGCCGGTGCCGCCGGAACTATTCTCCGGCCTAGATGGTGAGAGACTTTCCCTGAGTCAATGGTTCCCGATCGCCACCGATGGAAAGACCGTGGTGATTGCTGCTCAGAACCCGGTAGCCCCTCTAGTCATTCAGGAGACCAAAAGGTATATTCGCGCGGAGAGGTTCGAATTCAGGGTTGCACTCGGCCAAGATATCCAGTGGTTCATCCAGGATTTCCTGCATGCAAAACCCGGCCATCTCATCGGGACCGAGCGTACCGGACTTGCTTACTGGCGCAATACAATGGCCCACTGGAGAACACGGCTGGCATGTTATAGGAACGACCTCGCTAAGGCACGGACTGACCTGGCGTTCCTGAGGTGGGGGCTCGGTCTCATTGCTATGGCGGACGCCCTTATACGTATTCACAGGTCAGGATCGGCTGTTATCATATACTGGATTATGATCTGTGCCGGCATTTGTCTACTGTTACCAGGGCTATACAGCTATCTGAAGATAAGGAAATCGAGGATGAGACCCCCGAAAAACCAGACCCTAGTGGAGGTTACTTCGGTTACTCTCTCCTTTCTCGAAAGCTATCATTTCATCGATGACGCTGGGGTAAAGGTAGGTACGAAAGGCACTATGCTCGCCCGCCTCGGAGATTTCCTAGCGCTCTACTCAACAATACTTTATCCCTCACCAGCAAGCAGGGAGCGCACCCACCTTGCCCGTGAAAGGAATGTCCTTGCCGGCCAACGTACTGTTGCGGCGTGCTACAGGACTTTATATGCTAGAGCCAGGACCGGCCTTGCTTTTATCCGCTCGGGGATATCGTTTCTCGGTCTCGGAATAGGCCTTATGCAGTATTTTGGTTTTAGCATCATGACGCTTTTCGATTCGGTCCTTATAATCGCCGGCTTGCTTATGACCACAGACGGAGCGCTATGGTATATGCCGGTGAGAAAGGAGCAGGCAGAGGCGCCAAGGTGTCCTGTTCCACAATAGGTGCTAATATAAAGCATGAAGGTAGAACGCAGGATAGTGCTATCAAATGTCTTTAACGTTGCTCTGATCGTGCTTATCGGTCTCTTCGCAATACAGAATCTGGATCTCATTCTCACAAAGCTAAGGTTCGTCGAAATCGCAGACGACCTGAATGCATCCTTCCTTGAGATGAGGCTTTCCGAAAAGAACTATTTCCTTTACAGAGATGAGTCAGCACTCTTTGACATACGGGAGAAAATCGACAAGACCTTGGACACAATCGGTCTTGCTAGGAACGATATTGTTCGCGCTGTCGGTGAGAACAACCTCAGGGAACTCGAGTCCCGCCTGCAAAAGTATTCGGAGGCGGTCGAGGAAGCGAGGGAAAGCGGCATCAGGGACGGTCAGGTAGAGGCTATCCTCAGAACTGAGGGGAAAGGTCTTAAGGAATTTTCCGAAACCATTACGCACATGGAGAGGACACGAGTCAGCGAAATAATCTCGAGTTCGAAGAATATCCTTCTCTTTTCATTCCTGGTAATCCTCATATCCGCGGTAGTGGTTAGCCACTATATTTCACAGAAGATCCTGCGCTCGTTGCGCGAGATCGAAAAACTCACAAGGTCGATATCCGAGGGTAACTTCGACCAGATTAGGGGGTTGGAGACCAGGGACGAACTGGGTTCCGTTGTCCGAGCCATCAACCTCATGTCCGAAGAGCTCAGGCATCGCGAGGAGCAAATCATTCAATCGAAGAAACTGTCTTCCCTCGGTGTTCTAACCGCAGGCGTCGCACACGAGCTAACAAACCCTCTTAACAATATTTCCATGATCGCGCAGACATACGCAGAGGTCTACGACAAACTCAGCGATAAGGATAGGACCGAATTCATGAACAAGGTCGATGGAGAGGTCGAGCGGATGAGGGAGATAGTGAAGAACCTCCTCGATTTTTCGAAGCCGAAAGATGCAAATTTGAGGGAGGCAGACATCAACGAGGTTATCCAGAAGACCCTCAAGCTCATGGAGAACTCTCTACACGTCTCTAACATAGAGACAAGGCTAAACCTGACAAAAGGCCTTCCAAAAGTGTTTATTGACGATAGCCAAATACAGCAGGTCCTTGTTAACCTTATAGTCAACTCGGTCCAATCAATGCCCTCAGGCGGGGCCATTTTCCTCTCCTCGAGGCGAGGAAGAAACGGAGACTCCATCGAAATGACCGTGATGGACTCCGGGAAGGGCATACCACCCGAGTTTCTTCCGCATATTTTCGACCCTTTCTTCAGCACTAAGGGAGTAGGCGGAACAGGGCTGGGCCTGTCGGTAAGCTACGGGATAATTAAAAGCCATAAGGGGAATATCAGGGTAGAAAGCAAGGTCGGCGTAGGCACCACATTTACCATTGAGTTGCCCGTCTATAATGAGAAGGAGGTAACGATGAATGAATGACCGGTACAGGGTTATGGTTATCGATGACGAAAAGATCGTTGGAGACATGGCGAAGATGTCTCTCGAACAGGAGGGATATCTGGTGGAAACATTCCTGAACGCAGAGCCTGCACTCGCACGTCTTGGCGAGCAGAAGTTCGATATCGTGGTCACTGACCTGAAGATGAAAGGCATAGACGGTATGGAAGTACTGAAGACGGTGAAGCGGCTCTATCCTGGGACAAAGGTCATCATGATAACTGCCTTCGCCAACCTCGATGCCGCAATAGAGGCCCTAAGGGCTGATGTTCATGATTTCTTTCCGAAGCCAGTCAAGATCAGGGAATTGAAGGCTTCGATACAGCGCGCATTGGGCGATAGTGGATGAAAGAGATTGCCGAACATCTTAAGAACCTCTTCCGTTTCGGCATGCGCAGATCCGGGTATCTGCCGGTAGAGCTTCTTTTCCAGTATTTCAGAGAGGTCCTAGATAAGAATAACCGAGTGCTGGAAATCATTACCGACATGGGAGAAAAGCTAGGCGGAGACTACCTTTTCGACATTACATACGTAGAGAGCGCGTATTCCAAACTCTCGTCGTCGCTAGATGAGTCGTTTCAAACTTTCGATCTTCTCACCCGCAACAGGTACAGCCGCTTGCGTGATGCTTACAGCAGGATTGACTCCCGGATCAAAAGGATGATCTACGATATCTCTTCGTCAGGTGAAATGGTCGCCTTCTACCGGAACATCACGTGGGACATGGGAAACGAAGTGGGTGGCAAGAATGCCAACCTTGCCGAAGTCCGGAACTTCTTAAGGCTGAACGTCCCTGATGCCTTTGCAATCACTACCCTCGCATACGATACCTTTCTAAAACACAACGGGCTTGACAGGAAAATTGCCCTCGCTGGAGATGACCCGGTCCCATCAGCCCTTTTAGAACTGCGTGAAGCAGTTCTAAAAGGGGATATACCACCTGCCATCAGCACGGCCTTTGACGCAGCACTCCTGGAACTGAAGGAGGCATGTGGCCAGAAGTGTCTTCTTGCAGTCAGGAGCAGCGCCGAGGAAGAGGACAGTGATTTTTCCTTTGCCGGACAATTCGCCACAAAACTGAATGTCCCCTGCGAAGGAGAGGCGCTAAAAAACGCTTACAGGGAGGTCATCGCGAGTGTGTTCTCACCAAAAGCTGCCGCTTATCAGAAACGGCTTGGGTATGCCCCTGGTTCTCTCAGGATGTCCGTAGGATGTATGGTTATGGTGGACGCGGTGACCAGCGGTGTTATGTTCTCCACAAATCCGAACGGGGACAGGGACAGCGTAGTCATAAATGCTTCTTGGGGACTCGGCTCGACCGTCGTTGAAGGTCGCTCTGATGCAGACCTATATGTGGTGACAAAACGTGACGAGCAGGAGGTTCTTGAAAGAAAACCGGGCAGAAAGGAATCGATGACCATAATCAGGGAAGCCGGTGGAACCGACGTAGTGATCACACCTGAAGCACTCAGGGAAAATTACAGCCTGACCGTGGAACAGGCGAGGGAGCTCTCCAGACAGGCAGTTCTCATAGAGAGACATTTCAGAGGCCCCCGCGACATCGAATGGGCCATTGACAGGGGAGGCAATGCCTTCATACTTCAGGCACGGCCATTAAGGGTAGATGGTACAGATATGGTGTCCCCCATGCGAGACGAAAAGGTCAACGACAATGAACCGATGGGACCTCCCGTCTCCCTTAGTGGAAAAGGCATTCTGGTCCAACGAGGGGTTGGGGCAGGACGCGTCTTCATCGTGCGGCGTCCGGATGAACTGGCCAATTTCCCAAGAGGCGCTGTCTTGGTGGCAGGGCATGACTCCTCTGAATTTGTCCGCGTAATGCCTTACGTCTCTGCGATTATTACCGACATCGGGACCACGACAAGTCATATGGCTTCCCTTGCCAGAGAATTCAGGGTCCCGACGTTTGTAAACACGGGGAACGCCACTAAGGTCCTTTCCGACGGACAGGAAGTCACCCTCTATGCAGACGAGGCGGGAAACGTGACCCTTTATAACGGGATAAGAAGGGACCTTATCGGTCTTGCAGGAGACCAGGGGGGAAAGATGGAGGAACTGTACGAATTTAGGAAAAAGAGATATATCCTTAGATATATCTCCCCCCTAAATCTCGTGGATCCGCTGCTTGAAGATTTCAGTCCCGAAGGCTGTAAGACCATCCATGATATTATCAGGTTCATCCACGAGAAATCGGTTGCCGAACTGGTTGAGAGCTCAAGGTACGGAAGAATGAGGACAAAGGGCCATCCACCGGTCAAATTGGACATAGCAATCCCGACCGGGATAACCGTGATCGATATAGGCGGAGGCCTAGAACTGCGTGAGAAGCTGGATACCGTCGTATTAGATCAGGTAACTTCCGTTCCATTCAGGGCCATACTCAATGGTATGATACACCCCGGTGTCTGGAGGTCCGAAGCGGTTTCTCTGAGGGTGAATGACTTCCTCACAAGTATGATCCGCATGTCCGATATCGTAGCAGAGGGAAAGGACTATGCGAACTACAATCTCGCCGTGGTGTCTCGGGAGTACGTAAATCTGAGTCTCAGATTCGGGTACCACTTTGCGACGCTCGACTGTTACTGCAGTGTAAACGCAAGGAACAATCACATTGATTTCCGTTTTGTCGGAGGCGCTACCGATCTAGCTAAACGTTCCCGAAGAGTGATGTTCATCGCCACAGTCTTGAAGGGATACGGTTTCAACCTGAAGGCAAAGGGCGATCTTGTTATCGCACGTCTGACAAACCTCGGGCAGGCAGAAATCGAAACCATACTGGACCAGATGGGAAGGCTGCTTGCTTATACTAGACAGCTAGACGCGCTTATGCATAATGACTCCTCGGTGGAGCGCTACGCAAGGGATTTTCTCGAAGGAAAGTACTGAGATGCTGCTCGCATGGCCATTTCCCATTGGACACAGCCCGAAAATCCATTGCACGAGAAATATAGGCAACATTACATGTATAATGATGCTGGCATTTTAATCAGAGGAATGGAGGATAAATGTGTCGCCCAGAATTGCCTGAATCGGCCGCATTTCAGGTCTTAGTCCGTGTTGTCTCAGGATCCAGCAACCTCCGGGCGTTTGATCTTACTCTATGACACGGTTTTTGCTGCCTCTCGTTGCCTCGGCTCTTCTTATATCTTTTTTTGGGCTCGGCTCATTCACCGTTTTTGATGTTGACGAAGCCGTGTTCTCCCAAGCATCGAAAGAAATGCTCAAAAGCGGCAACTGGATAACCCCAACATATAACGGTGAGAACCGCTACGACAAGCCTATCCTCTTTTACTGGCTCATGGGCGCCTCGTACTGGATCTTCGGAATGAATGAATTCGCTGCACGCTTCCCCTCAGCCGTCTCCGGCTGCTTGCTCTGTCTTGCAATCTTTTTTTTCGTCAAACACTTCAAAGATGAAAGAAGAGCGTTATGTGTCGCGTTTACCATCGCGATTTCGCCTTACTACCTTGTCTATACTCACGCCGCCGTCACTGACATGGCCTTGACCCTCTTCATCACGCTTGCGCTCCTGTCCTTCTATCTCTCTCTGGAACATGGGGCTGTCAGTCGAAAATATCTCCTCGGACTATACATTTTCTCTGCTCTAGCGTTTCTAACCAAGGGACTGATAGGCATCCTCTTTCCTTTCGGCGTTGCCTGCATATACCTTCTGGCGACAGAGGGGATAGGGGGAATGAAGAGATTGTCCAGCACAGTGGGAGTCATCCTCTTCGTTATTATCTCCGCACCCTGGTATAGTGCACAGTTTTTTATTAACGGTCAGGAATTTGTCCAACAGTTCTTCATCAAACACCACTTCAAACGTTACACAGAGGTGATATCAGGGCACAAAGGGCCACTCTATTATTATGTCCCTGCGCTCTTGATCGGTCTGATGCCGTGGGTCGCTTTCCTACCGTCCGGCATAAGACATGCTTTCCGGAATATACGGCTTAGTCGAAAGGGGCAAGTCCGCTCTGCGGGGAGTGATACACTCGGTCTTTTCGCACTTGTATGGTTTGCATTCATCGTTCTATTTTTCTCACTTTCAACCACAAAGCTGCCTAATTACATCCTCCCCTCAGTCCCGGCAGCCGCCCTGCTCATCGTATCCGGCATGATAGAAGAAACGAGATGGACGAAATATGCTCACGCTGGCATAATCGCAATGACACTTACAGCAGGTTTCATATTCCTTATGTCAGGTAGACATCTTACAAGATTCGGTATATCTGAAACGGGATGGACTCTCTGGGCCGCGCTCACACTCTTCGCACTTGCTGTTGCGAGTGTAATCGCGATCCTTATAAAGAGGTCCCTCTACATATCTCTCTACATACTCACGGGGCTTTTTCTCGTTCTTCTAGCTACGACTGCACTGCCGCTTGCAAACCACGCCCTTCAGGGGACTTTGCACAGATACAGCCTGTACGCAAAGAACAATTTGAGGGAGGATGACAACATTATTACTTACGGGATAAACAATCCAAGTATAGTATTTTATTCTGACCGCAGGGTTGTGAAGGTGGGAAGCCCCGAGGAATTGGCTACCCTCCTCTCACAGGGGCGCAGACTGTTACTAATATCTAAATCCGCAGACATCGAAGGGCTGAGCAAGGTCGGATTTCATGTTCTTGAAGATGACGGGAAATATGCTATGCTTGAAAAAAAATGACTATAACCATGCAGGAAAAGACTGACAGAAAAGAATCCTCCAGGGTACGCAACCGCCGTGTCCACATGGCGAATGAGCGGACTTTTCTCGCATGGGTAAGGACAAGCATAGGAATAATGGCGTTCGGATTTGTGGTCGAGAAATTTGCAATATTCTTGAAGGAGGCGTCCTATTTCTTCGGACGGGAAGCCTCTGTGCAGACCCGAGGATATTCCTCGTTCTTCGGGATAGTCCTCATTATACTCGGCACACTGATGGGCATCCTTGCCTTCATCAGATACAAGAAGGTCGAGAAACAGATAGATGAAGATACATACCGCCCGTCAAGGATCCTTGACGTGCTGCTCACCCTATCGGTCCTGGCCATAGGATTATTCCTCGCAGTCTACCTCATCCACAGCATCTGAAAAGCCAGAGCATCCGCAGAAAGGCAGGAAGCCCGTAAATAAATCTCTAGTACTCTTCGATGTGATACCACTCGGGATTTTCGAGCCAGGTCTGTGGCCGCGAAACAAAATCGATGATCTCTTCCAAAATGAAATAGTGTTTCTTCTCTTCATCCGCGATCTTCAGAAAGGTCTCTTTTTGGCCCTCGTCTTTTACTTTTTTAGCATATTCCAGATAGAAGTCCCTCGACTGTCTCTCAAGTTCTCTGGCTTTTTTATAAAGCTCAGTCTGAATGATATTGCCGTCTCCCGAGTCCTTATCTTCTCTCATCGCTTCAAAGATATTCTTCACACCAGCCAGAATATTGGTGCGTGACACCTTCACCTTATCGTTGTCTTTCATCTTCCTGAAAACTGCCTGATGGACTACTTCGGCATCCGCAAGCATGGTGAATATTTTCTTGAACCCCGCATTCGAAGCCATGGAGGCCAGCTGCCGGTAATAGTGCTCTCCATCCTTTTCCATCTTAATAGCAAATTCGTAAATGTCCATTATATGCCTCCTTATCGTTCACGACCCCACTTTGCCATATGTTTGAGATACTGCCATCTTCTTTTCACGTCAGCCTCAGCCTCCCTCATAAGCGCGGCAGCCAGTTCTGGATTGCTCGCCTTCAAGGCCCTGTAACGGTTCTCGTTATAGGCGTACTCTTCGAAGGAGATCGTCGGCTCCTTGCTGTCGATCACAAGAGGGTTTTCCCCTTGGGCCTCGAGCTCTGGGTTATAGCGGTAGAGAGGCCAGTGTCCGCAGGCCACGGCCTTTTTCTGCTCTTCAATGCCTTTGCTCATGTCAATGCCCTGCGCAATGCAGGTGGAGTAAGCGATGACAAGCGACGGCCCGTTGTAAGCTTCGGCCTCTACGAAGGCCTTCACTGTCTGGGCAGGATTCGCACCAAAGGCAATCTGGGCAACGTATACGTTTCCATATGTCGCCATTATCAAGCCGATGTTCTTTTTCGGTGTCCTCTTACCACCGGCCGCAAACTGGGCGGTAGCCGCCAGGGGAGTAGACTTGGACATCTGTCCTCCCGTGTTTGAATAAACCTCTGTGTCGAGGATAAGAATATTCACGTTTCTACCCGAGGCCATGACCTGGTCCAGACCGCCATACCCTATGTCATAAGCCCAGCCGTCGCCTCCGACAGCCCAGACTGACTTCCTCACGATGTAGTCCGCTAGGGAAGACAGATTTTTTGCTTCCGGGGAGTTGTCTTTCGAGAGCCTCTTCTTCATCTCATCTATGCGCACCCTTTGTTCCTCAATCCTTTCCTGGGTCGTCTGATCGGCGTCCAGAATCCTTCGAAAGAATTCGCGCGCACCAGAGTATGAAGGAGTCTGGGCGAGCTTTTCCACAAGTTCAAGGGCCTGGCCATTGAACTTGTCAACAGTTAGCCTCATGCCGAGACCGAATTCAGCATTGTCTTCGAATAGCGAATTCGACCAGGCAGGACCCCTTCCGTCAGCCCTCTTAGTGTAGGGAGTTGTCGGCAAATTGCCACCGTAAATCGACGAGCACCCTGTGGCATTGGCAATGAGCAGACGGTCACCAAAAAGCTGCGTAAGCAGTTTAAGGTACGGCGTTTCACCGCATCCTGCACATGCGCCGCTATACTCAAAAAGCGGCTTAACGAATTGACTTCCCTTAAGCGTCGCTACATTAAACCGTGAAGGGTCAGTCTCCGGGAGCCTGACGAAGAACGAATAATTCTCTGCCTCGGAAGTTCTCAACGGTTCTTGGAGATGCATATTGATCGCCTTGAAACTAGGAATTTTTTTGCCTTCCGCGTCTTTTTTGGAGCCCGGACAGACAAAAATGCAGGAGCCGCAGCCCGTACAGTCCTCAGGCGCCACCTGAACGGTAAACTTCAGGCCTTCCAGTTCTTTACCCTTGGCATCGATGGACTTGAACCCAGGCGGAGCTCCTTTCAGAAGGGATGCGTCGTATGCCTTGATCCTTATCGTTGCGTGGGGACAGACAAATGAACATTGACCGCACTGAATGCAGATGTCCGGTTCCCATACCGGTATATGTACACCTATGTTCCTCTTCTCATACCGGGTAGTACCGGTCGGCCACGTGCCGTCAACAGGCATCGCAGAGACCGTAAGATAATCGCCCTTGCCAGCAATCATCTTTGCAGTCACTTGCCTGACAAAATCAGGCGCGTCCTCGGGCACCGGCAGTTTCATCCGTAAGGTGCTCGTTACCTTGCCAGGGACCGGCACTTCCACAATGTTTTGGAGGGCCTTGTCGACCGCTGCATAATTCATTTCGAGTATCTTCTCACCCTTCTTTCCGTATGTTTTTTTTATCTCCGTCTTGATCGCCTTGACTGCGTCCTCTCTGGAAATTATCCCCGAGATCACAAAGAACGCGGTCTGCATAATCATGTTGATCCTCGCCCCCAGGCCTATCTCTTCAGCTAAGGATATGGCGTCGATGACGTAGAGCTTCATCTTTTTCGTTATAAGCTGCTCCTGAACTTCGACTGGCAGAGTGTCCCATACCTTGTCCCGGGGATAAGACGTAGTCAGGAGAAAGGTCGCTCCGTTCTCAGCACGAGAGAGCATATCGTATTTTTCGAGAAACGTTGGGTTGTGGCAAGCAATAAAGTCAGCCTTCGAAAGTAAATAAGGATTCAGGATCTTTTCTTTGCCGAACCGAAGGTGAGAAGTGGTGACGGAACCGGATTTTTTTGAGTCATACACGAAATATCCCTGGGCATAGTTGTCAGTCTCCGACCCGATAATCTTTATTGTGTTCTTGTTTGCACCTACTGTTCCGTCAGCGCCAAGGCCGTAGAACATGGCCCGGTACACGCCCTTGCCCTCAACAGTAAAAGACTCATCATAGTTAAGACTTGTACCAGTTACGTCATCATTTATACCGATAGTAAAATGATTCTTCGGCTTCGTCTCTGCCAGATTATCGAATACCGCCTTAGCCATTGCAGGCGTGAACTCCTTCGAACCCAGCCCATAACGGCCACCGACGATCAGAGGGTATTTCTTGAACCGAGAGATACCTTTTTCCATGGCCTCACCGATCGCGGTTCTCACGTCGAGGTAGAGAGGCTCACCTATCGAGCCTGGCTCCTTCGTACGGTCGAGGACGGCTATGGATTTCACACTGCAGGGGAGCGCCCCGGCAAGGGCATCGGTGTCAAAGGGCCTGAAAAGCCTCACCTGAACAAGTCCCAACTTCTCTCCATTCGCATTCAGCGCAAGGACCGTGCTGACAACTGTTTCTCCTGCTGACCCCATAATCACAATCACCCGTTCTGCTTCAGGATGCCCATAATAATCGAAAAGGTGATACTGCCTCCCCACTGATTTTGCGAACCTGTCCATCACCTTTTGCACAATCGCCGGGGTCTCATTATAAAACCTGTTAACCGTCTCCCTTCCCTGGAAGTAGACATCAGGGTTCTGGGCAGTGCCCCGAAGCGTTGGACGATCGGGGGTGAGTGCCCTCGTGCGATGAGCGATTACAAGATCATCGTCTATCAGCGCTCGCATATCGTCATGAGTCAACTCCTCGATCTTTTGTACTTCATGGGACGTCCTGAAACCGTCAAAGAAGTGGAGAAAAGGTATTCGGGATTCCAAGGTTGCCGCTTGGGAGATGAGCGCAAAGTCCATCGCCTCCTGGACGTCCTGGGAACAAAGCATTGCAAAACCGGTCGCGCGCGCCGCCATAACATCGGAATGGTCCCCGAAGATGCAAAGCGCCTGCGCGGCCAGAGAACGAGCTGTAACATGAAAGACGGTCGGGGTGAGCTCTCCAGCTATTTTGTACATATTCGGGATAATCAGGAGGAGACCTTGAGAAGCGGAGATGGTGGTGGTCAACGCTCCGGTAGTAAGAGAACCGTGGACTGAACCAGCCACGCCAGCTTCAGACTGCATCTGGCTCACAAGCGGTACGGATCCCCATATATTTACCCTACCAGCAGCCGATTTCGCATCGCATATCTCAGCAATCGGAGATGAAGGGGTTATAGGGTAGATCGTTATAATCTCATTTGTGGCATGCACCACATGCGCACACGCGGTACACCCGTCAACAGTTACCATTTTTCTGCTCATCTCATTAGTCCTCCTTGATTCACGCCATCTATAACCACGTTTGTTTATTATATTTTCGACAGAAAAGGAGACCAGACATGTCAGGAAATCTACTGACACCGATCCCCCTTTACGATGATAACGTAATGTGCCAGAGTATTACCAGTAAAGTTATCAAGCTATTATTAAGATTTATAGCTGGTGGGGGCGAAAATGCAGACTTAGGAAGAAAGAGGAGGATATTCCGGGTTATTCTTTACGCCCAGCAGGTACCACCGTCCGCAATGCTCTGCTCCTCCCACAGATACCAGCTCTCGTGGTTCATAAGGAAGAAATAGGTATTCGAGAATATGGCGTAATGCTGGAGCTCTTCCTTTAGGAGCTTATCGAAAAGGACTCTCTCCTTCCGGGTACTTACCTTCCTTGAAAGCCCCTCATAAAATTCAATGGTCTCCCTTACCATCTGTATCGCAAGCCTTAGCGCCCCCATCTCGTCGGTTGCTGCCCTGATTTTCATGAGAAGTGTCTCCTTGTTTCTTCGAAAAACAGTCTGCAGCTTCTTCGCCGAGTTCATCGGGTCAGAGCCCTTCAGATGCAGGCCCTCGATAAGCTGCGAATAGTCCGCCAGATGGTTCTGCTCGTCCTTGATTATCGAGAGGAACATTTTCTTCACCACAGGATTTTTGGTCTTCTGAGCCGCTTCCCTGTAAAAAGAAATGGCATCAGTCTCTGTTTTGATAGCTATGCTTATCGGATTCATTACACCCTCCTTCGTCCAACTGCCTATTCAAGCATGTCTCGTTTAACCCGGCTCGTTTGCAAGCAACATTAATACACGTAAATAGCAAATATTGTTCCACCATCAAACTCATCTATTCATCAGGGTTATGCCAGGAGACGTTTGCGCGAACATGCAATTGGTTGCATATTCGTGAAATTCGTTGCATGCAAGGAGTTGAATTGCGCTACAGCAAGAGAAGGGGGTGTGCCTACCGTACGAGACAAAAAA
>CAZNTS010000346.1:0-11074 GCA_964576045.1 uncultured Nitrospiraceae bacterium
GCCTGGTGCTTGTCTATTATTATACTTCACTGCATTTTCATTAACTCCCATATTTTTCAGTCCGTATTAACAAGGTCTTCGTTGTCCACGCCGCAGTCCCGTGTATACTCGCCCTCCTTGTTCTGCGAAGCTTTCTCTTAGTCCGGCTCTTGAGCCCTTATCTACCAGATCTCATGCTGTTTTTCAAGAACTGGAGCCCGTATTTTCCATCTGCAATGGCTTGCAACGCTAGAAATAGAACAGCCGAGATTAACAATATTGCTCTCACTTATAATGTATTCTGAACCTTGAACCCCGTCGTCAGGTGCTCCTATACCTGTTCGTGATGGGGAACCTTCTGTCCCTGCCAAAGGCCCTCTTTGTAATTTTTATCCCTGGTGGAGATTGCCTCCTCTTGTACTCGCTTCCATCAACCATCCTGATCACCTTCTCAACGCACTTGGCCTCGCAATCAAGGGAAAGCATCTCTTCGAAGCTCCTGTCGTCTTCCACATACGCCCTTAATACCGGATCGAGAACCTCATATGGGGGCAGTGCATCCGTGTCCTTCTGGTCAAACTTAAGCTCTGCCGAAGGCTCCTTGCTAAACACCCTCTCGGGGATCAACGGATGTCCTTCATTTTCGTTCCTCCATCGGCACAGTTCATATACCATAGTCTTTGGGACGTCCTTAATCACAGCAAATCCCCCCGCCATGTCGCCGTAAAGGGTTGCATATCCGACACTCATCTCAGATTTGTTTCCTGTGGTAAGCACGAGCCAGTTGAACTTGTTTGACAATGCCATCAAGATGTTTCCCCTTATCCTCGCCTGAAGGTTTTCTTCAGTCACATCGGGTCCACGACCCCTGAACCTCTCTTCAAGGGTCTTCAGATATGCGCTGAAGATATCTGTGATCGAAATCTCAATTATCTCGATCCCGAGATTTTGGGCAAGTCCAAAAGCATCTTCCCTGCTCTCTTTCGAGGTATAAGGTGAGGGCATAAACAACCCTTTGACCCTCTCTTTGCCGAGCGCATCCACAGCAATTGCAGCCACAAGACTTGAGTCAATACCCCCACTCAGGCCAATGACCGTTTCCCTGAACCCGTTCTTGCCCACATAATCGCACGTACCAAGGACCAAAGCACGATAGATCTCCTCATTTGCCAGCAGCACACAGGAATCTTTTTGATCGAGAGGTCTCTTCGTCTTCGCTGCCCTCTCCCTGGAAACCACGATCCGCTCGACCTTTGCCCTCTCCGCAGCCAGGGCCTCCTGCCGTCTCCTGGGGTCATGCAGCCTCTGCATGAAGACCGCGTCGAGATTCAGATCGACGACTATAAGATCCTCCTCAAATTGCCGGCCCCTACAAATAATCTCCCCTTTTTCATTCACCACAAGGCTGTGGCCGTCGAACACCAGCTCATCCTGACCACCCACTGTGTTCAGATAGGCTATTATCACAGAATTGTCTACGGCCCTCGTGCAGAGCATCGTCTCCCTGAACGATCCCTTACCTATATGATAGGGGGACGCATTGATGTTAATAATCACTTCCGCTCCAAAAAGCGCCTGGACATGCGCAGGTCCTTCCGGATACCAGATATCCTCGCAGATGTTGACGCCTAAAGTGACATCGCCAATACAGTAAAGAGGGAACCGTAAACCGGACTGGAAATACCTGAACTCATCAAAAACGCCATAGTTGGGGAGGTACATCTTGTGATAAATATCCACAATATTCTTGTTATGAATTACAGCGGCTGCATTGAAAATATCGTTCTTCCTATCGACGAAACCGACAATTGCAGTAATATCCCAGACTTCTTCCTTGATCTTCCTGAGCGCGTCGATATTATCCCTGATGAACTGAGGTTTTAGCAGTAGGTCTTCGGGAGGATAGCCAGTTATCGACAGCTCAGGGAATGCCACTATCTCCGCAGAGTACTCCTCCGCCTGCCGGATAGAACGTATAATCTTTGTCGTATTGCCTTCCAGGTCTCCAACTGTGGGATCGATCTGTGCCAGTGCAATCCGCAGTGTCTTCATGCCTAAATAATAATGAAAGGGCCTTGATTTGTAAAGAAGATCACGCTGGTCTAACCTCGGGATTTTCCTTCCGGTAGTCTGTATTACCTTTGTAATATTAGTGAAAGCACCGATTTAACATACAGTCTCAGAAGAGAAGCATACCATTCCACATGTGGTTAAAGCTCTCTACGAGCTCAAATGAGGTCAGAGTATTCTTGATCAGCCTCAAACTGACAACCCCATTCCATGATTCAATTGACACGACCTCTATGATTTACATCAATGCGGGCCTCTTTTTTCCCTGCTAAAATGAAGCATAAGACACCAATTCGAGTTTTGTTCAGGAGGAGCACGATGGAACTTAGCGGAAAGACAAAGATAGATGACTTGCTGGGAAGGTACCCTTTCCTGATGGATTTCTTTATTAGTCGCTCTGCTAAATTCAAGATGCTCCAGAGCACGGTCATGAGAAAAACAGTGGGTAAAGTAGCTCCCCTCTCTCACGTGGCCCACATCGGAGGTATTGATTTAGACATATTCCTTTCGGAGATAGCGGCAGAGATAAAGGCAAAGACAGGGAAAGAATTAACGGTCTCAGCAGAGACAACCGAGTCTGTACCGATACAAGACACAGATATGCGCCAGGAAATCCTGAAGGACATCATAAGGGACCTCCATAAGGGCGTGGACATGAAGGTCCTGAAGCAAAGATTCTACGAACTGATCAAGGACATTGATGCCACCGAGATCGCGAAGATGGAACAGAAGCTAATCGAAGAGGGAATGCCGGAAACTGAGATAAAACGTCTCTGCGACTTACATGTGGAAGTTTTCAAAGAAGTGCTTGGAGAACAAGAAGTACCCTCTCCGCCCCCCGGTCATCCGCTGCATACCTTCATGAAGGAGAACAGGGTTGCCGAAGACCTTGCGAAGCACATCAAAGACGTCCTGGAAAAGCTGTGCGATACGCCGGACAAGGAAATATTCAGAAAACACAAGAAGGATCTTCTTGCGCTTATAGACAGGCTATCGACAATCAACCTGCATTATCTCCGAAAGGAGAACCAACTCTTTCCGGTCCTCGAACGCCATGGAATCTCCGGCCCATCCGAGGTGATGTGGGCAATCCATGACGACATACGTCAGACAATGAAATACGCCGGGACACAAGTCGCCGAGCTCCAAGTGCCGCTCGTGTACGGAACCATCAAATATCTTCTGCAGAGTATATTCGATATGATATATAAGGAAGAACATATCCTTTTTCCTATGGCTATGGAGCTACTCACTGATGCAGATTGGGTAAAGGTGAGAACTGGTGAGGAGGAAATGGGGTACGCATGGGTCGAACCTGAAAAGGGATGGACTCCTAAATGGGAAGCCCGGCCCCCGGAAGAAGTGAGGGGAGCGGAAAAATTGGCGCTGAGCACCGGTCATCTCACACCTGAACAGATAAATTTGCTGTTGACCCATTTGCCTCTGGACCTTTCCTTTGTGAACGAAGATGACGAGGTAGCATATTATTCCCAGACAAAGGAACGGATATTTCCGAGAAGTCCCGGCGTCATCGGCAGGAGGGTGCAGAAGTGCCATCCTCCGAAGAGCCTTCACATAGTGCAGAGGATTATCGATGAATTCAGGGCAGGAAAAAGGGATGTCGCCAGTTTCTGGATACAAATGAAGGGCAGGTTCATCCACATCAGATATTTTGCCGTACGCGATTCTCACGGAAGGTTCAAAGGCACTCTGGAAGTGGCACAGGATGTCAGCGAAATTAGGAAGCTGGAGGGGGAACAGAGAATACTCGACTGGGACTAACCAGCGAGAGGCGAAATCCCATACAATCACTCCTCTTTCACATTGATTTTCCTTATATATTCCACTGCCCTTGCGGTCTTGGGTAGCCTCACATTCAGCACCCCCTTACTGAACCGGAGCTCGACCTCTTCCACGTCGACCTCTGCAGGAAGAGCAATGCTCCGGATGAAAGAGCCGTAAGCGCGCTCCATAAGATAATAGTCCCTTTCCTTTTCCTCCCTTCCAGCCCCCTTCTCGCCCCTGATTGTCAGGATATCCTTCCCGACGGACACACGTCTATGTCTTTTTTTCCCATCCCAGGGAGCTCAGCTGACACGATGATTTCCTTATCTCCCTCCATCACATCAACGCTGGGGTTGAAGGTGCTAATGCGGTTTGCCAATAGTTCACCTCCGAAACTACAATAAAAGTTGACAAAAAAACATCCGTCTCCCTTCGCAGTATAGAAAAAAGGTTATCGTCTTCACGTCTTACCAGCACTTCCTTTTTTCCAGTGAGGAAAAGGCGCCTTATCGCCAAGATAAAACTCCTCCTGTCAAGTGAATGTTAGGCTTCAGTCTTCATCAAAGTCATCCAGATTCTGACAACGGACTTGGGTGGCATTTAATCAATTGGTTTTTACTGCGTATGTCATTTCTACGCGTCCTTCGCATCTGTCCAGATTAATGCAATGATCAAAGCATGCACGCACCGGTGGCATGCAAAAATGTTCAGCGGGCGTTTCTTCAAAAGTTTAGCGAAGCTTTATGGCAATAAATCATGACACAAAGGCAGCAAAAAAAGCCTATGGCGAAAATAGTAGGATGATATGACTCATAGCCTTTCACAAACAGTTTTCCCTCAAGGAACAGGTGACCCCAGAACAACTCCCGTTGCATTATAATAATAACAATGGGACTCAAATATTTTATTTATTTCCTGCTCGGAGGTACTATCACGAGCACAGTCACATATTTTGCGAACAACTCACGCGGACTGTTCGCAGCGTTCATCGGCACTCTCCCTGCTATAACCATAAGCACATTCCTGATAATCTATTTTAATGCAGGTGAGGCCGCGGTAATTGCTTACGCAAAGGGCCTCGCAATTATGATCCTCCCCTGGCTGATATTTATCGTCTCGGTGGTCTTTTTGGCGCCGAGAATGAATTTCATATTCTCGCTGCTGGTCAGTCTCGTCCTGCAAGTAGTCATCGCTTTTTTCATCTTAACAAAGCTCGGTGGACTCAGCTTCAAACCTTAGGTAATCATTTCCTGCGGGCTCACAAACGCTTTCCGCTCTTTACGTCCTCAAACAGTCCTGGCTCCTTCCTGTAAGTGATGTTCAGATGAGAATAAGCCTTCTCCGTAACCTTCCTGCCTTGTGACGTCCTTATCAGGAAACCCGACTTCAACAAATAGGGTTCAACAACGTCGAGCAAAACATCCGTTTCTATCTGTAGAGTGGAGGAAAGGGCCTCAATACCCACAGGGCCTCCCTTGTAGTTAAGGATCACAACCCTCAGGAGTTTCCTGTCCGTCTCCCCGAGGCCGTGTTCATCGATGCCTTCTAGGGACAATGCCTCCTTGGCCACTTTCTTTGTTATCTTCCCATCTGCCCTGACCTGCGCATAGTCGCGTACGCGCTTCAGCAGCCTGTTTGCTACCCGCGGGGTGCCTCTCGCCCTCAGCGCGATCTCATATGCCCCCTCCTGTTCAACTGAGACTTCAAGAATGGCAGCAGAGCGTTTTACGATGAGTACCAGATCCTGCTCGTTATAGAAATCAAGGTCCCTTGTTATGCCAAAGCGCTCTCTGAGCGGGGAGGAAAGGAGGCCAGCCCTGGTTGTCGCTCCTATAAGAGTGAACGGCTCAAGCCTGTATCGATGGGTTCTTGCGTGCACTCCCTTGTCGAAAATGAAATCCACTGCGAAGTCTTCCATGGCAGGATAGAGAAATTCCTCCACTATCTTCGGTATCCTGTGGATTTCATCGATGAAGAAAACGTCCCCTTTTTCCATATGGGTGAGGATACCCATCAGGTCGCCACCTTTTTCGAGCGCAGGGCCCGACGAAGTGATGATCTTTGTTCCCATCTCATTCGCAATGATATGGGCAAGGGTCGTTTTTCCCAACCCAGGCGGGCCGTTAAAAAGGATGTGGTCGAGAGGTTCCTTCCGCTGAAGCGCCGCCTCTATGGCAATCTTCAGTGTCTCGACTACCTTATCCTGACCTATGTATTCGGAAAGCCGGTTCGGTCTGAGGTTGAGGTTGTTCTCTTCGTCCAAGGGGGTTTTGTCCCTTATAAGTTCCGGGACGTTTTCTTCTTCGTAAATCATTGCCGTTCGCCTCGGTATACTTCCTCAAAGAGCTCTTCGGAAGAACTGATGCGCGGGTTCCTTTTCATGGCCTCCTCTATCATCTTCCGTGCCTCTAGTAGTTTATGCCCAAGCTGGCTCACAAGCACATCTTCCACATCCTTTCTGAAATCTTCCACTACTTCGGAAGGAATTTCGACTTCGGGCATCAATGCGTACATTGCGACTTTCCCTTTGAGAGTCGCGATGATTTTTTCAGCTTTCCTCTCGCCGATACCCTTCAGCTCTTTCAGCGCCTTTGCGTCCTTTGCCTCGATGGCCCGTGCAATCTCCCTTACCGGCTTTACAAGTGCTCTTACGGCGGCCATGGGACCAATATCTTCGACTGATATGAAAAGCTCGAAAAACTCCTTGTCCAGGATGGACTGGAAACCCACAAGAACCGGTTTGGGCTGCCTCTCGGTCTGATTGTAGGAAACGTGCAGTTCCAACTCGTCTCCATCCCTTTTCTCAACCCTAATACGCTTCATGACAAAGACTGGGATTAGTACTTCATACCCAATCCCGTTCACGATGAGGGTGAGCCTGTCATCATGCGCATGGCTGGTCCTCATAGCGCCACGCAGATAGCTGATCATTGTTTTCTCCATGAGGCCCGGCGATAGAAAGCCGTTAGGGCAACGGCCAGAGCATCGGACGCGTGAAAGTATTTCAGATCAGAGATGTTGAGCACCCTCTTTATCGCTTCCTTCACCTGCCGTTTATCCGCTCCCCCGTATCCAACGAGAGAGTTCTTCACTTCTTTCGGTGTGATCTCCAGCATCGGAATATTGTTCTGGCATACAGACAGGTATATGATACCTAAAACCCCGCCCAACAAGATACCGGCCCTCGGGTATCTCACGAGGGAAAAGGCGTTTTCAATGCCGATGAGATCGGGCCGTAGGATGCCGATTAAATGGCTAATATCAGCATGGATCTGGAACAGCCTGTTGGAGATATGCTCATCCGGAGATGTCCTGATGTAGCCACACTTCAGCAGGGCCGAAGAAGTCCTAGTGCATGCGATTGCACCGAAACCAGTGCTGGCAAGGCCGGGATCCAACCCGAGGATCACCATGGCTCAGGTCCTTGCCCTATACAAACACACGCAATAGGAACGCTATCTCTTTCTAGGCGATTCAAAAAGTATCTCCTCCACCATCTGGCAGAGGACATGGCCCAGCGTTATATGGGTCTCCTGTATTCTGGGGGTGCTCTCGGATGGTACCAAAAAGGCGTATTCCGCCCTTGAGGCGAACTTCTCTCCCTTTGCTCCAGTGAAGACTATAGTCCTGAGCTTTCTTCTTTTCGCCACGTCCATCGCCTTGAGCACGTTCCCCGAATTTCCACTGGTACTGATCGCCAATACCACGTCCCCTTCCTGGGCAAGGGATTTGAGCTGGCGTGCAAAGATCTCGGAAAAATCGTAATCATTGGCTATGGAGGTTATCACAGCCATATCGGTAGTGAGAGCTATAGCTGGGAGTCCTGGCCTCTCTTTTTTAAACCTGTTCACAAATTCTGCCGCGATGTGGGACGAGTCTGCGGCGCTCCCGCCGTTTCCAAAAATTATCAGTTTCTTGCCGTCATTAAACGCATCGGCGATGAGCTTCGATGCCTCCGCGATGATCTCTGCATTGTCCTTAACAAATTTTTCTTTAACTAATATGCTTTCTTCGAAGGCTTTGAGTATTTTGTCTTTCATCCAGGCCATATTCTATCCGAACAAGGTTCTTCCCGCCCAAGAATAAGAGGAGATTGTGTTTAGACTAATACAACGACCTTTTTAATGTCAATAGACGAAAAACGGCGCCAGTCCTTGATTGACAGAGCACGTTAAACCAATGGCAGATGTTGAAAGCTGCGACTATTTCGCTACCCCTGTCAGCGGCTCACTCTCGCTCTGACTTCCTATGGCCCTTATACTGTACCAGACCTTACCTTTAACCTTTTCTGTGTCGGTAAAGGCGGGCATTATCGTTTCACCCAGGAAAGTGAAGCCCTGCTCCTTGTCTTTCCTGCGATATACCCGGTAGCCCTTTACCCACGACTCAGGGCTTTCCTTCCATATAAGGTGTATCTTGTCTGTACTTCTCACCACTCTGAGATCGGTGGGCGCGAGAGGCACAAAATGAGAAGGGTTCACTTCTACCTCTTCTGAAACGGGCCCTTCATCCAGAATGCCACTCATATTAAGCGCCCTGACCGTGTAATAGACGGTCCTGTCAGGTGAGGTCGCCGTATCCCTGAAGAAAGTTGTGCAAACAGGCTCCTTATTCAGCGGCGTGTCCTTATACTCTCCTCTATCCGCCGTCCTGTATATGTTGTAGCACGCCCCTTCCCCTGAACTCTTCCATGATAGCTCCACGCTTCCGCCTTTAACGGAGAAGTGCATGTCCTGCGGCGAATCAGGGACACGCCTCGGTGTCAGCGCAATCACGTTCGAGTCGTTGCTGAGAATCCCCTTCAGACTCTGCGCAACAACTTTATACCTGTATGTAACATCCGTATTGAATGCTTCGTCGATGAAAGAATTCTCGTCATTGCTCGCAAACCCTACCCTTTCGAATCCTCCACCCTCTGCCCTCAAGACCACAAAGCCATTCAGCGATTCTCTCAGGTTACCGGGATATGACCACGTTAGCGTTATCCTGTTTTCCCTACGAACCGCAGAGAGGCCTCCTGGCGCTTGTGGCTTCTCGTATGCCTTCAGAGTCGGCGGTCCTTTTCTCCCGCAGGCGGAAACAGCGAAGAAAACAGAAAAAAGCAGAATTGAAGTTACCGCACATTTGGAATAGGACTGTATTATTACTGAGGCCCTCCGCATCTTACGCCTTGCTTTTTAAGATTTTCCTGAACCGATTGATTTGCCTCTTTACTTCCGTCGTTGAAGTACTCCCTCTTGATTTTTTTGCCTTCACCGAGCCTTCGGGAGTTAGATAGCGGTAAATGTCGCTGCCGATCAACATGGAGAATCTTTTGAGCTCTGAAATCTTCAGGTCTTCAAGCTTATTCTTACTTTCTTCACAGTGAAGAACTATCCTGCCCGTTATCTCGTGAGCCTCTCTGAAAGGCACTCCCTTCTGTACCAGATATTCTGCAATATCGGTCGCCGTGGAATATGCTTCACCGGCAGTATCGGTCATCCTCTTTTCCCGGAACCGGATATGCCGAATCATGGCCACAAGCACAGCGAGTGACGCCTTGGCAGTGTCCACCGTATCGAAGACGGGGACTTTGTCTTCCTGCATGTCCCTGTTGTAAGAAAGAGGCAGTCCCTTCATCATGGTGAGGAGAGAAACGAGGTGACCAAAGACCCTACCTGTCTTTCCCCTCATGATCTCTGCAACATCGGGGTTCTTCTTCTGGGGCATGATGCTCGACCCGGTAGTAAAAGCGTCTGGTAGCTCGATAAAAGAAAATTCCTCAGTCGACCAGAGCACCAACTCTTCCGCCATCCGTGAAAGGTGTACAGCAAGAATAGCAGCATCAGATAGGAACTCCATTGCAAAGTCTCTGTCTGAAACCGCATCTATGCTGTTTTCCGAAACGGACTCGAAGCCGAGGATTTCGGCTACATAAACCCTGTCTATGGGCAACGAAGTGCCTGCCAGAGCGCAAGCTCCAAGGGGTAGCACATTCACACGCTTCAGCGTGTCCTTCAGTCTCGACCTGTCGCGGTCGAGCATCTCGACATAGGCGAGTAGATGGTGTGACAAGAGCACTGGTTGTGCCCTCTGCATGTGGGTGTATCCGGGCATGATCACGCCGATATGCTGTCCAGCGCTGTCCACGAGCACGTTCATGAGGGCATCGATTGCTGAAATTATACGCTTGATCTCATCCCTCAGGTAAAGCCTGAGATCAAGGGCGACCTGGTCATTTCTCGACCTTGCGGTATGGAGCTTCTTGCCAGCGTCCCCTATCTTCTTGATGAGTGCAGCCTCAATATTCATATGGACGTCTTCAAGATCCGCCAAGAACCTAAACTCGCCAGATTCTATCTCCCTGAATATCTCAGCGAGACCATGTATGATCTTCTTCGCATCGGCCCGCGAGATTATGCCCTGTTTGCCCAGCATCTCGGCGTGGGCCATGCTACCCTCAATATCGTATTTCCAGAGGCGCGTATCAAAGGAGATGGATTCTGTGAAAGACTCGACAATACGAGATGTCTTCTCCTTGAATCTTCCCGCCCAGAGTTTCTTCATGGCCTAAGGATAAAGACTTTCCGGCTTTTGTGTCAAGGCTTTTGAAAATATGATATGATAATTCGTCTCAGTTGTTTCTGACCGGGAAAGGGGAAACCGATGGTTCCGATCTTTGTTTCCGCAAAGACCATTTCAGATGCGTGGTTCCAGTTGATCTACAATCTATTCGATCACGCTTATACCCAGCACATACAGCATGGCTCTTTTGAGAATGAGCAATACCGCCTCCAATATCCCGGGATCGCGGTTTTCATCGAGTATCCGGGTGAAGACATGATCCCTGTCATTCCACCTGGTCTTGGGATCCCCGCACCAACAACCATGGAATATGTAGAAGACTATTTTGTTCACTACCTCATGGACCCCGCCTTAGCCGAGAACGAGACTTACAAATATGCCAGTAGAATACACCACCCCATGCCAAGGGGTGGAACCCAGCTTGAACGCGTTATAGAGATGCTTAGGAAGACCCCTCTCACCAATCAGGCGGTGGTTGAGATAGGTACGCCCGAGGATCATGACACCTGCTTTGGTAATGACGGCAAACTCGATCCCCCATGCCTGAGGCTTCTTGATTTCAAGGCCTTACCGGGGGGCGATGATTTAATACTTACAGTGACCTGCTATTTCCGTTCCTGGGACCTATGGGCAGGCTTTCCTACAAACCTCGGAGGGATAGAACTACTGAAGAAAC
>CAZNTS010000347.1:0-4667 GCA_964576045.1 uncultured Nitrospiraceae bacterium
GGCCTTGAGGGAACCTTGGGTAGCTGAATCCGTCATTTCGGTTGCTGTTAAACCGACCTTTCCAGACAATGCGACACCCCATTCCTTCTCGAATCTTTCCCTTACCTGCGCAAGGTCTACTTTCTGATAGCCTGGCAATACGTTCGGGGCACAGGCCATATCGCTGGCACCTTGCACATTATTCTGTCCCCTCAGGGGATTTACTCCAACGCTTTCTTTCCCAAGATTACCGGTCAGCATAGCGAGGTTTGCGATGGAGTAAACATTGTCCGTCCCATGGCTGTGCTGTGTAATTCCCATAGTGTAATAGATAGCGGCCCGTTCGGCATGTCCATAAAGAAGTGCTGCTTCTCTTATTTTTCCCTTCGGAACCCCGGTGATCCTTTCTCCGACTTCGGGCGTGAATTCTGCGAGGGAAGCTCTGAACTCATCGAACCCTTCAGTGTGGTTCTTGATGAATTCACTGTCCTCCAGGCTCTCCTTAAGTATTACGTGCATTATGGAGTTAAGCAGGGCAACGTCAGTGCCTGGTCGATGGCGGAGCCAGAGGTGAGAGAACTTAACAAGGGGTATTTTCCTCGGGTCCACAACAATAAGCTTTGCTCCCGACCTTAGGGCCTTCTTCATCTTCAGCCCGATGATGGGATGAGTCTCGGTAGTGTTTGAACCTATGACGAAAAGCAAATCATTGTTCACTATCTCCCGCATCGAATTTGTCATTGCTCCTGAACCGAAAACCGTGACCAGACCAGCCACCGTTGCGCTGTGTCAGTAACGGGCGCAATGATCAACGTTGTTCGTGCCAATAGCGGCCCTGATGAATTTTTGGAAAAGATAATTCTCCTCGTTGGTGCATCTCGCGGAGGAAAGACCAGCAATGGAGTCTGGTCCGTTTTTTTCTTTTATCCTCCTGAGGTTCTCCGCAACATAATCCAAAGCTTCATCCCATGAGGCAGGTTCCAGTTTCCCATTCCTTTTGATAAGAGGACTCGTGAGTCTCTGCGGGCTACTGATGAAGCTGTAGCCGAAACGTCCCTTAACGCACAACCATCCTTCATTAATATTATCCGCTTTTGAGTCAACCCTTATTACTTCATTGTCTTTAGCATGGAGCGTCAGACTGCAGCCGCAGCCACAATAACCGCAGGTGGTATCAACTTCTTTGACCTCCTTTTGTCTCCCCTTCTGTTTCCAAAGCTTTCCGGTCAGGGCGCCGGTCGGGCATACGGCAACGCACTGACCGCAGAATTCGCAGTCCAAATCTCTTTCGAAGGGCGGGCAAATCTTTGACTTGAACCCTCTGTAAGCAAAATCGATTGCGCCAACTCCTTCCACCTCATCGCACACCTTCACGCATCTGCCGCACATGATACATTTCTCCATGTCTCTTTCGATGAAGGGATTTCCGTCACGCTTAATATATGTTCTGCGATCGCCCCCGAACCTGTTTTCGCGTACACCATAGAAGTACGCCAGTTCCTGAAGCGTGCAGTCGCCGGCTCTTTCACATACCATACAATCATTAGGATGGTCCGAGAGGATGAGTTCGAGTATGGTCTTTCTGAGACCTTCCAGGTGAGGATTACTCGTTGTCACTTCCATACCGTTGGTGACCGGCGTCGTGCAGGAGGTGACAGGCCTGGGGACTCCTTTGATTTCCACAAGGCAGAGTCTGCAGCCACCAAAGGCCGTGAGCTTCGGATGATGACAGAGAGTCGGAATCGAAATGTGCAGCCTTTTCGCTGCATCAAGAACTGATATCCCATCGGGGACCGTCGCTGTCGTTCCGTCTATAGTTATTTTCAGCATAGTTACTCCCTGTTTACCGACGCAAACTTACAAATATCGAAGCATGCGCCGCACTTAATGCATTTTTTAACATCTATTTTGTGGGGCTTTTTCTTCTCACCGGAGATGGCAACGGAAGGGCATGCGCGCTTACAGGCACCACAGCCAGTGCAAGTGGTGTCAATGATGCTGTATGTCAAAAGATCCTTGCATACTTTTGCATGACATTTCTTTTCTCTAATATGAGATTCATATTCTTGCCGGAAGTATTTCAGGGTGCTGAGAATTGGATTAGGTGCAGTCTGGCCGAGTCCACAGAGGGACGCTGATCTGACACTTGCACAAAGTTGTTCGAGAAGTTCGATATCTCCTTCCTTGCCTTGACCTTTTGTTATCCTGTCAAGTATCTCGAGCAGCCGCTTTGTGCCAATCCTGCAGGGCACACATTTTCCGCAGGACTCGGCTTGTGTGAACTCCAGGAAGAATTTCGCGATGTTCACCATGCAGTCCGTTTCATCGAGGACGACCATTCCCCCAGAACCTATGATAGATCCGACGCGTCCAAGGGATTCGTAATCCACGGGTGTGTCGAGCAGTTCAGCGGGAATGCAGCCGCCTGACGGCCCTCCCGTCTGTACGGCCTTGAATTGCTTGTCGCCGATAATACCGCCGCCTATATCATATATGATTTCGCCTAGGCGTATGCCCATCGGGACTTCGATAAGTCCGGTATTTTTGACCTTGCCGGTAAGAGCGAAGACTTTAGTGCCTTTGCTCTTTTCGGTACCTATCGAGGAATACCATGAAGAACCGTTCCGGATAATGTAAGGGATGTTCGAAAGCGTCTCTACATTATTGATGACGGTCGGTTTCCCCCAGAGACCCTTATGGACAGGGAATGGCGGCTTGGCCCTCGGCATGCCCCTTTCTCCTTCGATTGATGCAATCAGCGCTGTCTCTTCACCGCATACAAAGGCTCCTGCACCAAGTTTTATCCGGAGATTGAAACTGAAGTCAGAACCGAAAAGATTATTGCCGAGATAACCGAGCTCATGGGCCTGTGACATTGCGAGTTTCAGCCTGTCTACAGCTGCCGGATACTCGGCCCTGATATAGACATAACCGAGATTAGATCCGATAGCATAGGCTCCGATCATCATGCCTTCTATGACCGAATGTGGATTGCCCTCGATGATCGATCTGTCCATAAAAGCACCAGGATCGCCTTCGTCGGCGTTGCAAACTATATATTTTACGTCCCCCGGCGCATTTCGGCATGCCTCCCACTTCAGTCCGGTCGGAAAGCCTGCACCGCCGCGACCGCGTATGCCCGCGGCCTTTATCTCGGCAATCACCGCTTCAGGCGTAAAAGAAGAGAGGATTTTTTTTATCCCGCTGTAACCACCTACCTTGATATAAGCCTGAATGTCTTCCGGGTCTATTGTGCCGCAGTCCTCAAGAAGAATCTTTAGCTGCTTCTCATGAAAGGCATAGTAAGAATCATCGATAAGCCACTCCGTTACTGGGTTACCTTTTATGAGATGCTCTTCGACAATTCTCTTTGCGATGGCTGGTTTTATTCCTTGGTAGGTCACACTGGTATCGCCGTCGACCACGTCTACTAGCACGTCCCTCGCACAAAAACCGCGACACCCAACCTTCTGGTAGTGGCATGTAAAATCGAGATCGATATCCACACAGAAATCGGTAATCGCCTTCTTAAAGGCCTCGATAACCTCTTTGCCTCCCGCTGCAAGACCGCCCGTGCCTATGCAGACCCTCACCACTATCTTTTTCTTGTTTTCTTCACTTTGGATCATCTGATTCCTTTTTTATTTCCCTGAGAATCTTCGAGGTGCCGTCTGCAGTCATTTCGGCGTATGCCTTGTTGTCCACCAGCACAACCGGAGCGATGCTGCATGCACCAACGCAACGCACGATCTCAAAGGTAAATTTGCCGTCCACCGTAGTCTCACCATCGGCAGCAAGCGCAAGGTCTCTTTTGACCCGTTCGGCTATCTTGCTTCCGCCCTTCACGTGGCAGGCCGTACCGCAACACACGGAGACTATGTGCTTTCCGCGTGGTTTAAGATGGAACTGAGAGTAAAAAGTTACGACGCCGAAAAAACGGCTTGGCGGGAGGTCAAGCTTTCCTGAGAAGTAATAGACTGCTTCTTCGGGGATGTATCCGAGGACATCCTGCGTCTCTTGGAGCAGGAATATAATGTTGCCTTCCCGTTCCCTATACTTAGTGATTATCTCGTCGAGATCCGCATTCATAAGTTTACCTTAAGGGCTTATTATCATAGTTAATTAGCATCTCTTTTTCAAGCCATTTCCTGAGCGTACTGGAGAACACGGAAAGCGAGAAAGCGGGGATTCAGAATATATGTAAACGTTGCTTAAGTGTTCTCACTCTCTATATGGAATCCTGACCTGATTAAATAAGTCCAAAGACATATCAATTCTAACACAGCGGCTCAATTTCGTTCAATAAACTCAACAAACAAGAAAGCACAGGGAAACGGAGAATGAAATTACCGTTTAGACAGACTTGGCACGACCCATAAGGGAGTGGTTGTTCGAAACATTTAATAGATATCCTCCGACATATAGATTACCTGAGGGAGGAGATAGGAGACCAGGTCTCTATATGACACAATTCCCGCAATCTTCCCGCCTTCCATTACCGGAAGATGCCTGATTTTCTTTTCTGACATTACCGCAATTGCGACACCGATATCCGTTGAAGACTCAAAGGTGATTGGATCGGGAGTCATGATCTTAACCATTGGTTCGTCTTTGAGAGAGATGTTTTTCACGAAACAGTGCATAATATCCCTCTCGGTGAATATACCAACGAGTCTGTCATTATCATC
>CAZNTS010000348.1:0-3877 GCA_964576045.1 uncultured Nitrospiraceae bacterium
CAAGATATTCTTTATAGTAATCTTCCTCCTTGACCTCGCCGATGTCGGGATAGACTGTCCGTGTCTTAGGACATCCCCTTAGCTCAACCCCGGCGCCCCTAAACCTCCTGAGCATCCCTGGCAAAAAACGGTCCGCAATGGCAACATCCACAAGCATCGTCTCCATTGCGTTACAAGTCCCAGGCCTCTGGACCTTTGCGTTAAGGCATATCTCTTCGGCCATTATGAGATCGGCGTCCCTATCAACGAAGATATGACAGACGCCTTTATAATGCTTCAAAACCGGAATACGCGAATTTTCGGTAACAGTCCTTATAAGCCCCTCGCCACCGCGCGGTATGATTAGGTCCACAATCCCTTCCAGCTTCAGCATCTCCATGATAGCCTCCCTGTCAGGGATGTCGATGAAGGAGATGGCGCCTTCGTGGATGCCCTGCGTCCTTGCTTCATCCCTCAGTATCTTTACGATCGCCCTATTGGAATGTATTGCCTCAGAACCCCCGCGCAGTATTACGGCATTGCCAGCCTTAAGGCAGAGACTTGTGGCGTCAGCAGTAACATTGGGACGCGATTCATAAATAATCCCTATGAGCCCTATGGGGACCCGCATTTTCCCCACTGTCATGCCGTTGGGCCTTTTCCACATCCTTGTCACTTCGCCCACTGGATCGGCGAGCTGGGAGACCTCCATCAATCCCTGAGACATTTCTTCTATCCTTTTTTCGCTCAGCTTAAGTCTGTCTATTAGCGCCTTGGAAAGGCCTTTCTGTTCGGCATACTCAATGTCCTTGCTGTTTTCCCCCATCAGTTCCTCTTTCCTCTTCGTCAACGCCTCAGCCATCTTTACCAAGACAAGGTTCTTCTGGCTCGACGATGCCTTGCCAATAGACCTGGCACCGGCCTTCGCCTCCCTCGCCAAATCAGCAACATATTTCTTTACATCCATAGATGCCCCCGTTAACAATCGCTCAATAAATAACAATAACCAAAGGCTCCCCAAATAATCAATACAGGCTGCAGAAACCTCATCCCTCCTTGACCTAACTCTCTGCCTCATCTTAAAATGTTCTATGCCGCAGATTCGGGTCCTTCCTGTAGAACTGATAAACAAGATTGCCGCAGGCGAAGTTATCGAAAGACCTGCTTCCGTGGTGAAGGAACTCGTCGAAAATTCGATCGATGCGGGAGCAACCGAAATACGCATAGAGGTCCTGAAGGGGGGCAAGGGACTTATCAGTGTCTATGATAACGGCGAAGGAATGGACAGGGACGATGCCCTCTTATGCATTGAGAGACATGCTACAAGCAAGCTCAGAAATGAAAATGACCTTTTCAATATCAGGACCATGGGCTTCAGGGGCGAGGCCCTCCCATCTATCGCTTCGGTATCGAGGATGAAGCTCACCACAGGACTGAGAAAAGGGCGACAAGGCGAGGTGGGAGTTTCGGTCGAAGTAGAAGGAGGTACTATTAGCGGGATAAAGGATTCCCCTTCTATCGGCACGACGATAGAGATACGGGACCTCTTTTTCAACACGCCAGCGCGGAGGAAATTTCTGAAATCGGACAGTACGGAACTTTTCCACATAATCGATGCGGTTACAAAAGAAGCCCTTTGTCACTGGGATATCAGCTTTAGCCTCTTCACCGAAAAGCAGGAGACGATAAGTCTTTCCAGATCCTCTGGTCCGAGGGAAAGGATACTGCAAACATACGGTTTTGAGTTTCTTGAAGAACTGATGGAGGTTAATATCCCCCCTCTTTCCCCAATTAACTTTGGTGGAGATGTAGAGGAGTCATTTAGTAAATGTGGATTAGGAAAGAGCTCAAAGGAATGGGAAGGATGTGGGCCTATCGGGGTCAAGCTGACCGCTTTCATCACACGGGGAAATGGGTTCAGGAACAGCAGGGCTCATCAGTTCATATTCATAAACAGGCGACCTGTAAAAGACCAGTCTGTCTCTCACGCAGTCTATGCCGCATATGAGGGAATATTGCCGCATGACCAGCACCCTGTGTTTTTCCTTTTTATCAATATCGCCCCACACAAGGTCGATTTCAACGTCCATCCCACGAAACGCGAGGTGCGTTTCGAAAACAAGCAGGATATACACCGTCTAGTTAGCAATAACCTGCGGGAGGCGCTGAAGAGAGAACGCGCTCAAAATGCTGCGTCATTTTCCGAGCCTCCTGGTGGGGCGGGCCGAGAGAATAACCTCTCTCTTTCCCCACTTAAGCCAGGTGTAGATAAAGGCTGGGTACTTGGCGATGAAGTGAGGCATCGAGAATTTGTGGGTGCAGAGCTATCCCCCGACAGCCGTTTTTCGTCTGGAAATTACGTGTCGGAGCAAGCCGAGTTCCCCTATCGGCCATCCCTACCATTTATTTATCTCGGCGACACTTTCATTGCTGCCTCGGGAAAGGGCGGTCTGACCCTTATAGACCATCATGCCGCTCACGAGAGAATTCTATACGAAAGGTTACTCAAAGGGTTGAATCTTGATTCCCATCAGCTTCTTTTCCCAAAACAGGTAAGGCTCTCACATAAGGAATACAGGGTTATCATGGATAATGTGGACACGCTCCATGAGATGGGCATGGAGGTGGATGATTTCGGCCACGATACTCTACTGGTACGCAGCCTTCCCGCCGCTCTGAAAGAGGCGGACATTCGAGGTATACTAGCAGATGTAGCAGCTGCTCTGATCGAGGGAAGCAGCCCCTTTCAATCAACTAAGGAAGTCCTCGCAGCTCGGATCGCCTGCCACAGTTCAGTGCGAGGGAAAGAGATACTGCAATCCGAAGAGTTCAGGAGACTGCTTGCCGAGCTGGAGAAGACAGAGCACCCTGATCAGTGTCCCCACGGCAGACCTACAAGGATATTCATCTCGACGGATGAGTTGAAGAAGATGTTCAAAAGGAAGTAGATAAGGTTTCATATGGCGGTCGGCCTCAATATTCTTCTAAGGAACGGCTTATCAAGATACCATATCGTCTTCTCTCTAATTACAAATTGCTCCCTGCGCTCACGGAAGGGTTCTTTTATATGGCGGCCGGCAAGAACTCTTGAACCGTCATACGGAGAAGAGTGCATAAACATTTTAGAAAATGACCCTCCCCGTGGCTTGCCGCGTGGTATCCTGCAAAGTCTTTCATGAACAAAGTCATTATCCTTCTCGGCCCAACGGGCGTCGGCAAGACAGGCGCATCCATCCTCCTGGCAAAAGCCCTGAATACCGATATTATAAGTGCGGATTCCATGCAGATTTACAAAAACATGGACATCGGCACTGCAAAACCCTCTAGGGAAGATATGTCCTTCGTGAGACACCACATGATCGATATTGTGGAGCCCTCTGAAACGTTCAGCACCGGTGAATACATAGAGACGGTGGTCCCGATAATCGAAGCCCTTCACACGCAGGGGAAAATACCCGTTGTGGTAGGAGGTACGGGACTCTATATAAAGGCGATGACTAGGGGCATTTTTTCTGGCCCTTCTGCTGACTGGTCACTCAGAGAGGATCTTCTGAGTAGAGAACAAAGGGAGGGAGGATATCTTTACAGCCGTCTTCAGAAACTGGACCCAGTTGCAGCTTCAAGGGTGATGCCATCAGACAAAAGAAGGATCATACGGGCGCTGGAAGTCTGCCTGAAAACAAACACGGGTATCGCGGAGCTGCAGCAGAGCCTCACCCGACCTCTGCCCTATGAGTTCATACGGATCGGCCTTCGAAGGGATAGAAAGGAGCTGTACGGTCTAATCGAAAATCGGGTTGATTCCATGTTCGCACAGGGCTTTGTGGCTGAGGTGGACCGGCTTCTCGAGACGAACCCGGGAAGAACGGCAATGCAGGCCATAGGTTACAAGGAGGTC
>CAZNTS010000349.1:0-2626 GCA_964576045.1 uncultured Nitrospiraceae bacterium
TACGCGCAACGCGTTCTTCCGCCTCTTTCAATGCTCTGTTAATTGCAGGTGCGAGTTTTGACAGTCTATCTTTCAATATATAATCCGTTGCACCCCTTTTAAGCGTTTCGATTGCAAATTCTTCTCCGATCGCTCCGGAAATAAAGAGAAAAGGAATCTCGGGGTATTTCTCCCTCGCTATCTCAAGCGATGACTTTTGAGACTAAACCGCTCGGCGGCATTTATGCCGTTCGTGATTCTATTGAGGAACTGCATCTTCTTAATTTCTCGCAATACCCTACCCAATTCCGGTCCAGGCGTTAGCCCCGTCATGTCCATTACTTTCTCAGCAGATAAAAGCGGAGGGGTCCGGAGGAAGCGCTCTGCCTCTTTCACCAGCCTTATGCTCTGGCGAAGCAGGGCAAAATCCATTGCCGCATCTCCAGCAGTTGTGAATAGGTCAAATACAAGGGAAGCGCCCACCACCCTCTTCTTTTCATATCTTGTCAGTAACATGGATATTATCTCCAGTCTTTTTGAGACAGCCCTGCTTAAGATCAGTCTCTTTTTGTGGTCAGAACCGTAGAAAAGTTGCTCTGCCCTGAGAAGACCGCCGTAGGTCAGACCCTGAGAGAAGATTTCTTCACGACGTGAGAGTTCTTCAGGTACCTTCTTAAGGAATCGGCCTAAGCTCGAAATAACTTTAATATTGTCCTGTAACTTATCTTTATCAACATACAATATTTCGTTTAGTAATCCATCAATAAAGGCCTGTTTCAGCGCTTTAACATGACCGGTTGAGTTTAACAATTTGAAGATTTCTAAAGTGATTCTTTCAGAAGAAGATTCTCTTATGAAACCTTTTAACTTCCGTATCATCTTCCTTGTTTCTCTGTCTATATCCCATCCAATTTCGCTGGCTAAGCGGTATGCCCTGAGAAGTCTCAGCGGATCATCAATAAGATTTTTTTCACTTACTGCTTTGATAATGCCTCTCTCGACGTCATTTCTGCCGCCCAGCGGATCTATAATCCCTCTTTCGGCAGACCACGCTATAGCATTTACTGTGAAATCCCTTTTAAGCAAGTCTTCTTCAAGTTCGCCCTTCACTTCTGTAAAGTCAAGGGTATAATCCTGTAAGACACTCCTGACCATAGCAAAATCCCTGAACTCAACAAGGGTACAATCAATATCGCGGAGAGTCTTTGAAAGGAAATCCTTCGGATTGCACTTTACGACGAAATCGATGTCCCTAGACTTCACGCCGCGCAGAAGATCCCTGAGAAAGCCCCCCACCAGAAATACTTCCTTACCGGCGCTCAACACCTTGCGTACGATGGGTTCACCAAGGATGGCTTTCCTTAAGTCATGCATATAATATTATGTGCACAGAACTCACCTTTATCAACCATTGGGGATCATTGCAGCAAACTTGATCCCTTTGTCCGGGAGAAGAAAAAGATGCACCGAATTCCCAAAGCATTCCGATACGATAGCTTCCCCCATATGGAGTTCTGCAATAGCCGTCGTTACGGTGGATGGCTCCAGATAACCGAAGCCGACCTCCTCAAACATCTTCCCACTTGTACTGTTCACTCCAAACGCGCCAACCACCAGATCGTACTCTCCCAATTCTCGCTCTTTCGAAAAAAACATAGGTTTCCCGCCTGCTCCTGAAATTTTTATCCGGTCAACTCGCTTTGGTACATGAACAGCACCATCCCGGACAGCCTTTTCCAGAAGGAAGTTGTCGAAGCTCTCCTTGTCTTCACCGACTACACCTTTGGGCCCACCTCCTCTGTAAACCGTTGCAATGGTCTTCTCAAAATCAGGCGTCGCAATATGCACTTCCCCGTGGTCTGTGTGAAGTTTATAGGAATTTATACCCTTGCGCACGACAGAATCGGGAAGGTTTATACCTTCGACGGCCAGTGTCTGGACAAGCAGTTCGGAGATAACTCCCCCACACCTGTTACACCCAGCAGGACCGTCTTTTGTAAAATCCTTGGGTTCAAATATAGTGACACTGAGTTCCTTGCTTATCATAGTGGCCATTTTTAGTGCAAAGATCCCGAAAAAGGAACCGGTAGGTCCGCCACCGACGACTGCAACACGGGCGCGGTCCTCTAATTGAAACATGCCGCTACCGTTAACGTCAGCTGTCACTGAGAACATCCCACCCATAGTTCACTTACCTTATTACCATGAACCATTCGCTGTTCAGATGTCCGTCAGTTTTGACGTTGATCTGCTTCTCGATACATTCTGTAGGATTAAGGCATTAGCCACGAAGAATCTCCTCATTATACGGAAAATTCTTGAGTGGGAGGCAGGCGGCAAATACCATTTGGCCCTCGCTGCCCGAGGAGTGATTCCGGCGATACCGAGCTGTATACTCGAAGCCTTAACTGGATCGCTTTCAGAAATGACGCCGAGATCAACCAGCCACTTATTAATATCTTTCGGTCTCACAAGATCCATATTGACGAGTGGCTCTCGAAGTCTTATCCTCTACTGGCTTTTTACAAGGACTTGATGAAGATCAGTACGTAAGATGAATTTCTGCCTGGCACATACTTCCCCCGATGCAGGTAAGTAGTCCCCTACATTACATTGATCTGACGGTAAATTGTTTCTCGGTGATATG
>CAZNTS010000350.1:0-3592 GCA_964576045.1 uncultured Nitrospiraceae bacterium
AGGAAGCCATACGGACTGATGGAAGTGCAGTTCAGGAAATATTTTCACGAGGCTGAACGACGCAAGGGCATTACCGGCGAAACCTTACTCCAGCTCCTTGAATGTCGTCTCGATAATGTAGTGTACAGGATGGGCTTTGGCTCGAACAGAAGGCAGGCACGGCAGCTTATTACTCACGGTCACTTTACGATCAACGGAAAAGCAGTGAATATACCTTCATACATTACTAGGCCCGGCGACGTCGTGGGGGTAAGGGAATCGAGCAGGAAGATTTTATCCATCCAGGAGAATCTTGAGAAAGCCGGGCATCGTGGGTTGCCTACATGGCTGGAGACGGACTCGGCGAATTTTAAGGGCAAGGTATTGCATGTTCCTTCCCGGGAAGAGATTCAGCTTCCAGTTCAGGAACAGCTTATAGTCGAGCTCTATTCAAAATAAAAGATGTTTAACTTTTGCACATAGGAGGCCTAATGGATTTAAGGAAGAAAGGCTTTCAATTACCTGAAAAAATCAGGTTTGATGAAGAGACCTTGACTGACAGCTACGGGAAACTCATTGCGGAACCATTTGAGAGGGGGTACGGGACCACTATGGGCAATTCTCTGAGAAGGGTCTTGCTTTCTTCCCTGGAGGGTTCTGCGGTGACGTCAGTGAAGATAAGAGGAGCCCTGCATGAGTTTTCCCACATCACCGGAGTCAAGGAGGATGTCATGGACGTCATCCTTAACATAAAGAAGTTGAGATTCAAAATGTATACTGACGACAGGAGAGTGGCGACGGTTAAGGTGAGCGGGCCCAGAGAAGTAAAGGGGAGTGACCTGCGCGTCGATTCCGGTGTTGAGATCCTTAATCCGGATCAGCTGATAGCCACGCTGGACAAAGGCGCTGTCTTCGAAGCGGAGATGTATCTGAGGAAAGGGAAGGGATATGTGCCCGCCGAGATGAACAAGGAAAGCGACCTTCCTGTAGGAATGCTTGCAGTGGACTCAATGTTCAGCCCTATCAGGAAGGTGAACTTCTATGTGGAAAAGGCCAGGGTTGGGCGTGCCACGGATTATGACAGGCTCGTGATGGAGATATGGACGGACGGAAGCATCGGCCCTCAAAAGGCCGTGTCACAGGCGGCATCCATCATCATGGATTGTATGGATCTGTTCATACTGGAGGAAGAGGGCGAGGCAGGAGAGTTTGAGGAAAACGCTGCCGCTGCCGCCTCGGCGGGAGACGCGTCCTTTAACGAGAACCTGTTGAAGAACGTGGATGAACTTGAACTTTCGGTGAGGGCTTCGAACTGCCTAAAGAATGCGAATATAAAAACCATTGCAGAACTTGTTCAAAAGAGCGAATATGAGATGCTGAAAACGAAGAATTTCGGCCGTAAGTCTCTGAACGAGATAAAGGAGATTCTCCATACCATGGGTCTACACCTCGGTATGAGACTCGATGTGGATACGCTGAAGCAGTGAGATAGTGAAAACGGAGGTATAGATAAGGATGCGTCACAGAGTTTCGGGTAAACTGTTCGGCAGGACTGCAAACCAGAGGAAGGCACTTCTTAGAGGCCTCATGGCTTCTTTGTTTGAACATCAAAGGATTGAAACAACTCTCGCAAAGGCCAAAGAGGTCAAGAAGCTGGCTGAAAGAATCATTACGCTGGGAGTAAAAGGAGATCTTCATTCAAAGCGTGTAGCTCTTTCGCGCGTACCGAACCGAAGCTCCATTGCAATATTATTCAACGACATCGCTCCACGATTTACCGGCAGGAATGGCGGCTATCTGCGACTCATCCAGACGAGAAACAGGGTGAACGACTCTGCACCCATGGCCGTTCTTGAGTTTGTGGATTATGAGGATATAAGGAAGGCCAAAGAGACCAAAGAAGCTAAGAAACCCAAGGGGAAAAAGGAGCCGAAGAGTGAGTGATTGGCTGTTCGCTGTAATGGTCCTTGTGGTCTGGCTTGTTCTTCAGCTTGTGGTTTTCCCAAAGATAGGGATATCCACTTGAGGGGTAAACCTTGGGAAGTCGGGTACTTCTAAGAAAAAATGCTGAGATAAAACAGCGATATTGCGTATTTAAAAGCGCGGGATTCTGCTCGCGCTTTTGTTTTGTGTTGTCACAGACAAAGGCTGACGTCCTGAATGCCTTGCCATTGCAGCGGCATATAGATCCTATGACCTGTTTCCCCTGAGGGATTACTGTCCAAAGATATCTGGAAATGTTAGAATGATCCAAGTGCTCGGGAGGCATGCGGTGACATTCTGACCCATCTCGGTTATAATGTGCTGCTTAAGGAAAGCGGTAGTGAGATTATTTTCAGCCAGGCTGCTAAAGAAAAGGTATTTCCTGTAATAGTCGACATGATTGTGCCTAATATGGGCGGCAACGAAGTCTTCGCGACGCTGCGGGATGTGGAGCCTGGCGTCAGAATCCTGCTTTGTTCAGGATACAGCTCAAACGGTTTTGCCGGAATAGGCAAGCATCTCAGAGACGGTGCAAACGGGTTCATTCAAAGGTCTTCAGCCGCCGAGAGCTTGTCCAAGAGATTGGGAGGGTACCATCAGCATAACCCCTTTTTGCCGTTTTTTTGACCACTGCTGCCTAAAGTGTGGGCAAATTTTTCTGACGGACAGGAATAATCGCCTGTTTTTCAGGTAATGGCAATGGCATGGTAATTGCTTTTTCCGGTGTATGTCTGTTCTGATTCTGAAGAACATATTCTCCGAAGGTCCGGGAACCATCGAGGATTTCCTTCTGGAACGTGGGATACCATACCAAATTATGGAACTCGAAAGAGAGGTTGTCTCTGATAGGGAGCGCTTCGATATCCTAGTAATGATGGGCGGTCCCATGAGCGTCAATGATGAGGAGAGATATCCGTTCATAAGTACTGAGGTGGAACTGGTGAAGGAGTTCATTGCTTCGGGCAAGAGGGTCTTGGGAGTGTGCCTTGGGGCTCAAATAATGGCAAAGGCACTGGGTGCTAAGGTTTATGCCGGCCCTCAAAAAGAAATAGGCTGGTATGACATAGAGCTCACCGAGGACGGGATCAGGGATATTCTGATGAGGAAGCTCGCAATACATCCCCGGGCAGGCGATTTCTGGAAGAGATTCAAAGTATTTCACTGGCATGGAGAGACATTTGATATCCCAGAAGGGGCAGCGAGGCTCGCAAGGTCTGAGATTTATCCCAATCAGGCGTTCCGCTTCGGAGACAGAGCGTACGCGTTCCAGTTCCATATAGAAGTCAAAAAGGAGATGATCTATGAATGGCTTAGGAATGAACCCGTGGATGCGAACGAGCTGCGAAAGATGACGGAAACTGTGTATGAGGATTATGCGGGCAGGGCAAGAAATTTCTATAACGCATTCTTCACTTATAGTGCCGATATGAGTTTAGCGGCAAACGAGATGGGCGTTTTCTTATAGTGCTGAGGTTCATCGGGCAAGGGCCTGAATTTGGAAATTTCAAGATTTTTCTTGGGGACAGGAGGTGAGATATGAAAAAGGTAGAAGCGATAGTGAAGCCTTTTAAGCTTGACGAAGTGAAGGACGCCCTGAATGAGATCGGCATCCAGGGAATGACTGTCACAG